>JAJQID010000031.1 GCA_021199405.1 Lachnospiraceae bacterium | reverse complement strand
CAACCTTTGCTTTCAACTCTTCATCTTTCTCAATCGCTTCCAGAAATTCTTTCATCTTCATTCTCCCCTTTTCCTTCCTTTTTGGGTATTGGAATTTACGGTCATCTGACAAACTGTCCTTCTCTGACTTAGAAGAAAGGAAGCTCTCTTACCTCCTTTCTAACGTGATTGGGCTGTTTGCCCGGTTTGCCTGGTGTTTCGGCATTAACCCCTTGCGGTTTTATCTACAAAAATTATAGCAAATTTTAGAAAAGCAGAAAATGACGAGTTGCGCAGTCATTTCCTACCATTTGGGAAATCCACATCAGGTTCCGGATAATATACACAAACTTTCCACGCCAAATGGTGTGGGAAGTTTGTGTGATTGATTTCAGAATGTCAAGCGAATTCCCCATATATTTCATTGACGGAAACGTCCCCAGTGACTTAAAATGATACTTGGGGTCTCTGCACTTATTCCCCTCAACCGAGCAAAGGAGCATACATCATGACTAAAAAAGAACGACTACTCAACGCCTTTCATAACAGGCCAGTGGACAAAGTTCCCATGGGCTTCTGGTACCATTTTTCTCCGGACGAGGACCTCGGGCAGGAGACGATTGATCAGCACATTGCCCTGTACCGGGATACGGATATGGACATGATCAAGGTCATGTGCGACGGTTATTTTAACTATCCCAACCCCTATATCAGACGCGTGACCTGTGTAAATGACTGGTACGGCCTGACACCCTTAGGTGAGGAAAATCCCTTTATCGTAAAGCAGATAGAGCGGGCAAAGGGTGTAGTCGACGCTGTTCACGGCGAGTGCTGCGTTTTTTACAATGTGTTCTGTCCCATGTCCCAGCTGCATTTCGGCACGAGCGAGGAGCTTTTAATGCGGCATATAAAGGAGAATCCTGACGCGGTCTGCCATGCCTTTGAGGTCATCGCGCAGGATACCATGTCTCTGATTCGCGGACTGATTACAGAAGCCGGCTGCGACGGTATTTACTACTGTGTGCAGAATGCGGAGAAGTTTCGCTTCAGTGCGGAGGAATATCGCCGTCTGGTGACGCCCGCGGAGCTGAAGGTTCTTGAATACGCCAATTCCCTCAGTGATAATAATATCCTTCACTGCTGCGGCTGGGCGGGAAATGCAAACCATATTGAGGTGTGGCAGGATTATCCCGCGCAGGCCGTCAACTGGGCTGTCTATGTAGAAGACATGACGCTTTCCGAAGGAAAGAAATTTTTCGGGGATCGCTGCGTGCTCGGCGGCTTCGACAACCGCAAAGAAGGGATTCTGTACTCCGGCACTTATGAACAGATTGCGGCAGAAACTGTCCGCCTGATCGAGGAGACCGGTACAAGGGGCATTGTCCTCGGAGCGGACTGTACCCTTCCCTTTGACATCGATCATGAGCGGCTCAGGGTGATCAGACGGACGCTGGACAGGCTGGCAAACAATCAATAAAAAAGGAAACACCATGGATACTATTCTTTATCAGAAAATCAGCGACTGGTTTGACTCTCATCAGGAGGAAATGGTGCAGGATATCATGCGCCTGGTTCGAATTCCAAGCGTTTCCGACCCGGCAGCAGCCGCAAAGCCCTTCGGGCAGGCCTGCCGCGACTGCATGGATGAGATGCTCTTAATCGGCAGAGAACATGGCTTTGAAGCATAAAACTATGAATATTATGCAGGAAGCATCGGCAGCGGTCCCAAAGACTGGGAGAATATGATCGGCTTCTGGAACCATCTGGATGTGGTTCCCGCGGGAAATGACTGGGAGAATCCTCCCTTTGAACCCGTCCGGAACGGTTCTTTTCTGCAGGGTCGGGGCGTTCAGGACAACAAGGGACCCGCGATAGGCATCCTCTATATGATGCAGTGCATACGGGAGCTTCAGCTTCCCCTCAACCATGAGCTGCGCCTGTTTGTCGGCTGTGATGAGGAGCGCGGTATGGATGATCTTGTTTATTATACCGCGCATTATCCCACTCCGGCCCTCTCCATGATCGCGGACGCGGGTTTCCCGGTCTGCTATGGGGAAAAGGGCATCCTGGAAGGCACCATTGTTTCTGATCACACGCTCTCCGAGCAGTTTCTTCACTTCTCCGGCGGCAATGCCTCCAATATGATTCCCGACAGGGCGCAGGCGCTGCTCGTTTTTTCTCCGGAATTAAAAGAGGCGCTTTTTGCGCGCCTTGGGCAAGCCGGGCAGGATTCGGCGTTGAACCAGACGTCTGATCAGCCCCTGTCTCAGAATCTGGCGCAGTACATAGAGATTTCGCAAAAGAAAGCCGGGATTCAGGTCACCGCCCGCGGTATCGGAAAGCACAGTGCCTTCCCTTATGGCAGCCGGAACGCCATTCATGTTCTGTGCTCCTTCTTAATGGATGTGGAAACGCTGCACACTACAGACAGAGAAATTTTAAAGAACCTGGCATGGTTTTCCGGGGAATTTGACGGGGAACATTTCGGAATCCGTTACGAGGACCAGATATCCGGAAAAACCACCTGCGCCGCCACGATTCTGACTATGGAGGATCAACGGCCTGCCCTGAACCTGAATATCCGCTACTCTATCCCCGCTGATTCTGAATACATGAACCGTCAGCTTAACAAAGCCGCATCCTTAAACGGCATGGTCTGGCGTCTGGAGAGAGATTCTGCCCCCAATTATTTTCCAAAGGAGCATCCCGCGGTCGATCTTCTGACAAAGCTATACTGTGAAATAACCGGGACAAAGTGTGAAAGCTATGTCATGGGCGGCGGCACCTACGCCAGGAAGCTGCCAAATGCGTTCGCCTACGGTGTGGGCGGTATGCAGGAGGCTCCCGAGGACATCGAACTCCGCTCTCAGCTTGTGCGGCCCGGTCACGGTGGCGCCCATGAACCGGACGAAATCTTAAACGTCCGCCTTCTGACGCAGGCAATGAAGATTTACACCATGTCTGTCATTGCTTTAAACGACTGCCCGCTCAAACTGCCGGAATGCCACGCATTCTGCAGATCATGAATGATGACGGTCTGACGGAATGAAAAAAGGAAGCCCACTTCTGGACTTCCCGCCAACATTTTATATTTCCGGAATCCGATATTCTTCATCAAAGAACTCCTTCGGCGTAATCTCAAAATAATCGCATATTTTCAGGAATTCTGACATGGAGGGTAAGGATCGCCCGCAGGTAATGCTCTGAATATATCCCTTGCTTTTCCCAAGCTCCTGGCTCATCCTGTATTCCGATACCTTTTTCTGCCTCCTAGTGTAGCGTTTCGTAAATAACTGGGCATTTTGCGAAGGATATTTTTCCGAGAGTGCAGGTCAAAAAACGTAGGCGTAGCGGGGCGCTGAATGTCCTGGGGACATTCGTTTAGCGCGGACCATAGCGAAACGAAGACCGCTGAGGATTTTTGACCTGTGCTATCGGGAAAATAGACCAGCAAAATGGCTAGTTATTTCGAAAACGCTGCACTAGATGCCCTGACAAAACTGACGGAGCTGGATCTGGACAGGATGCACTACAAGCCAAAAGAACTGAATCAGAAGATCAAAAAATTTTAAAACAGGGCAAAAATACAATAAAAAAGAGAGCCTGTTTCCCTGACTCTCTTTTTTGATGGAAATATAGTCGATTCTACTTTCCGCCGATACTCATGCCCCGCACGATAAAGGACGGCCCTCCGAAGCAGGCGCTTCCCCACATGGGCGGGCGCAGCTCCCAGTCATCCCCCACCAGGGCAATATCCTTTAATAACTGATAAAAGTTGCCGGAGACCGTAAAGTTTTTGGCCGGTCCGGTCTTTTTTCCCTTCTCAATCAGGAAGCCTGCGCTTGCCAGGGAGAAGTCGCCGGTCACCGGGTTGGCGCCGGCGTGCATTCCATTCAGCTCCGTAATGTAAATTCCATCGCCCAGCCGCTCATACATTTCCTCCGTGGTGCCGCCGCCTCCCTTTTCCAGATAAAAATTATAGGGCTGGATGCTGACCGGAGCCGCATACCCCGCCTTCACGCCGTTGCCGGTAGAGGCCACGCCCGCTTTGTGGGCGGCGGCCAGATTGTAGAGCAGGGTTACAAGCCTGCCCTCCTTTACCACATCCTTGCGCCGGGTTGCCACACCCTCTCCGTCAAAGGGGATCTTCACCAGACTGTCCTCACAGAAGGGATCGTCAGTCAGTGTCACGCAGGTTGCGGCCACCGCCTCTCCCTCCTTTCCGGCAAGCAGACTCATTCCTTTCTGAGCCGCTTCCGCGGAAAAAATGTTACTGTAAACCCGAAGCAGCGCCGCCGTCATATGGTTGGAAAACATCACATCATAGGTTCCCGTGGACACAGTCCTGGCGCCGATCTGAGAGACAGCGTCCTCCACTCCCTTCCTGGCAATTTCCTGAGAATCCAGTTGAGCGAAATCCCCGAGTTTGGAATAAAAGCCGCTGAACATCTCTTCGCCCTCTCTGGCGATGGGAGAGCTATACGCCGCGGTGTAAGCGTTTTCGTGAGCCAGATCCAGTCCTCTGGAATTGCTCAGATAAATTCTGTTCCGATGAAAATCCACGCCGGACTGGCTGCCGTCCACAATCTTCGGATCCGCCGCATAGGCTGCCTCCTCTATTTGCATCGCCAGCTCTGTCAGGCCGGAGGCGGTCGGCTCAGTAACTGTCCCGGATTCTATCTTCGTATAGGTATCCCCCGGCTCATGAATAAAGGCCTCGCCCTCCGTCTCAAGGCTTGCGGCATTCTCCATGGCAGCCGCTACTACCCGCTCCGCCTCCGACGGTGTATAAAGCTCCGTGGAAGCATATCCCAGCTTTCCCTGATAAACACAGCGGAAGCAGGCTCCGGTCACATTGCCGGAGGAAAAGGCGGAAATCTCGTGATTTAAGGTTTCCGCGCTGATATTTTCCTTCTCCTCCGCGTACAGCTCATATTCTGTCAGTCCTCTGGAGGCTGCCGCCGCCATCACAAGCTCTTTAAATTCTGTATATATCATCATGTCCCTCCTTACCTGCCGCCTACAGTGATGGACGCCACACGGATCAGGGGCTGACCCACCTCCGTGGGAATACTGCCGCTGGAAGCGCCGCACATGCCCTGCGCTGTCTCCAGGTTGGTGCCGATCATATCGATGTCCATGAGAATTTCCGAACCCTTTCCGATCAGGCTGGCTCCCCGTACCGGTTCGCAGATTTTGCCGTTACGGATAATATACCCCTCATTGACCGAGAAATTAAAGGCACCCGTCACCGGGTTCACGCTGCCGCCGCCCATGGCTTTGGCATAAAGGCCATATTCGATGGAGGAAATAATGTCCTCGTTGCGATCCGGACCGTTGGCGATGAAGGTGTTGGTCATGCGGGAGGTGGGATCAAAAAGATAGCTCTGCCTGCGGCTGGAGCCGGTGCTCTCCATGCCCATACGGCGGCCATTCAGCTTATCTACCATGTAGGACTTCAGAATGCCATTCTCAATCAGCACCTTTCTCTGCGCCGGCGTTCCCTCATCATCAATGTTCATAGATCCCCAGGCATTAGGAATGGTGCCGTCATCCAGGGCCGTCAGTTTGGGATTGGCAATCTGCTGCCCTAATTTCCCACAAAACTGAGACTGTCCAGGTGCCACGCTGGAAGCCTCCAGAGAGTGCCCGCAGGCTTCATGGAAAATCACACCGCCAAAGCCGCTCTCAATGGCCACCGGCATCTTCCCCGCCTGAATATATCCGGCGCTCAACATGGTGAGAGCCTGTCTGGCTGCCTTCTCCCCGATGGATTTGGGGGAAATCATATCAAACAGCTCCAGCCCCATTCTTCTGCCCGGAGAGCAGGAGCCGCTCTGCTTTTCCCCGCCCTTGCTGGCAAAGGCATTGACCACCATCCTGGTGCGGATCTGTCTGTCCTGAGCAAACAGACCGTCACTGTTGGCAATGAGAATCTGATGATCCACATCCAGCAGGTTGGCCCGCACCTGAGAAATATCCTGATGGTAATTTTTTGCTGCGAAATATCCCTCCTTCAGCAGATCCGTCTTCGTCTTTAGGGAAGAGTCCCCGGGCACCACACGGATGGGGTGAATATCCCCAAACAGGCGCTCCTGTAAATGAAGCGTCCGATTGACAGGCACGCCATCCAGCGCATCCGCCAGTCTGCCCGCACAGGCAAGCAAATCTGACTCCTCCAGAGAGGTACAGGAGGCGGTGACACAGCGGGTTCCCTGGAAAATCCGCATTCCCACGCCGCTGATCAGCTGATCCGTGATGGAATCCACCTTACTGTCGATCATGGCGATATTATTCTCCTTCGTGTGCTCCACATAGACCTCCGCGAAGTCCGCTCCGGTGGAGAGGGCTTTCTCAAGCACACGGGTGAGAAGAGCTTTATTTATCATAAAAAATCCTCCATGCATAAAAGTTCTCTGATATCCAATCATCTGTACCAGCCCGCCCATCTGATTGTCTTTTGAGAACTTTTTACTGTAAAGAACGGCGCCGGATCTTTCTCCCGACGCCGTCTGATTATCTTCAGAAATGTATTATTTTTCTCTCATATACAATCATTGGAGTCCAAAAACCGCCCTTCGATTGTCTGAAAAGAATATTTTTATTTCTGTACCAGATGAATCGCATAGCCCGCGATCTCATCCTTCATGTAGATGGCCTTGATACCACCCTTGTCGTTCTTCTTGACGGTCTCGTAGTCGAACTCCACGCCCAGGTTCTCCATGTAAGCAATGGCACGGTTCATGTAGTTGGTACCGATGGCAATATGACCCTTGGCTCCAAGGTAAGGCTTCTTCATCACTTCGAAAGCAGTACCCACAAACATGGAGCTGTTGCCGTTCTTGATATCGAAGCTGAAGGCATGTGCCAGAGCATTGGAAGTAGCATTCGCCTCATCCTCGTTCTCGCAGTTGATGCCCACATGCTTAATCTCGAAACCCAGCATGGTCTGCACCGCCTCGCGGGTCAGACGCTCGATCTCATCAAACTTGCCCTCATCCACCAGCTTGGCCGGAACCATCCAGGAACCGCCGCAGGCGATGATCTTGGGGAAGCTTAAGTAGTCGTTCAGATTCTTGGCGTTGATGCCGCCGGTGGGCATGAATTTCATGTTCACATAAGGAGCCGCCATAGCCTTGATCTTGGCAAGGCCGCCGGACTGCTCCGCCGGGAAGAACTTCACGACCTCCAGACCTAACTCAATGGCCTGCTCAATGTCGCTGGGGCTGGAGGTGCCGGGAGTGATCGGAACCCCCTTTTCCTGGCAGTATTTCACAGTTTTCGGATTTAAGCCGGGGCTGACGATAAAGGTAGCGCCCGCTTCCACAGCCGCGTCCACCTGCTCCGCATTGAGAACGGTGCCTGCACCTACCACCATCTCAGGGCATGCCTCAGTCATGGCCTTGATGGCATCCCTGGCCGCCGCAGTGCGGAAGGTAACCTCAGCGCAGGGAAGACCGCCGGCGCAAAGAGCCTTTGCCAGCGGAACAGCGTCCTCCACCTTATTGATGACAACCACCGGCACAATGCCGATGTTATTCAGTTTCTGTAATACTTCGTTCATGGAAATACCCTCTCCTTTTTATTGACTGCCCGCTGCTCTTCACGGTTATCCACACCTTGAAAAGCAGTGGGCTATGTTTCCGGATGGCTTTTATCTGCCGACAACAGCCTCCACGGCCGCCGCCATTTTGTCGCACTTGCAGTTGGCGTAGAACAGCTCCTTGAAGTGGTCGCCGCCAAGGGCTCCCTTTACCAGCTCAGGATCAAGCTTCTGTAAAATCTCCGCCATGTCGGTGCAGGTGACCGTCTTGACCTGATCCAGAATCTTCTTGTTGCGCTGCTCCGGAACAACTCTCTCCTTCGGATAGCCACCGCCGCCGGGAGTTCCGAACAGCTTCTCAAAGGTGGTCTCCAGATTGAGCTCCGCGCCCCAGCCAAAGCCCTGAGCAAAGGGCATGGCCGCACAGTTGCCGTCATTCACCTGAGTGAACAGGTAGGCGTCCAGGGGATTGGTGATGTGGCCGCAAAGCACCTTCGGAAAGGAATTGCAGGCCAGCATGGCGCCCTGTCCCGTACCGCAGCCTGTAACCACAAAGTCCGCCGCACCGGAGTTTAAGAGTACACCCGCCAGAATGCCGCACTGCACGTAGGTCAGCTGCTTCTCATCCTCCGCGGAATACATGCCGTAATTGTCCACAGTATGTCCCATGGGCTCCACTACTTTTTTCAGCGTGTCGCAGATCAGGGCGTTTTTGGCCGCCTGGGAATTTTCATTGATCAATGCAATCCGCATATTGTCCTCCGTATTACGGCTGCTTGCCGATGTAAGCCAGGATACCGC
>JAJQID010000148.1 GCA_021199405.1 Lachnospiraceae bacterium | reverse complement strand
TACCAGAAGTGCCGTCAGGGAGGTCGTATAGCTCTCCTTTCCGGATACGCTTCCCGCGGGATTCACGTCCTGATAATAATAATATCCCTTCACCCCGCTGACCAGCAGGTTCTGAGTCACATTGGACCGGCACAGCAGAGAATAGCTGTTTTGGGATTTTCGAAAGGATTCCGCCTGATGATAATACACGGTTCCCTGATCCTCCGGCTCCTGCCAGGTAAACTGTATTTTTTGCTCCTGCGTCACCGCCATACAGAATCCCGTCACCCTTTCCGGCTGTGCCATATCCGCAGCCGCCTGTCCGACATGAAGCTCCTGTCTGGTCAGTTCCTCGAACATGGGCTGCCAGTTCTCCCCATCTGTGGATCGGTAAATCTGATACCATTTTTCAATCTCATCCGGCTCTCTCAGCTCCAGGTCCACCGCACCGATCCCACCGAACGCCTGATAATTTTCCACAGAGGTCAGCGACAGAGAAAGCCATCGGGCATACAGGCAGATATCCTTTCCAATCATAATTTCCGTTCCCGCATATCCCGCAAAGGAGGAAAACGACGCATCATAATACCAGCCTGCAAACCCATAGCCTGCCCTCTGACAATCCGGCAGAGGGAACGCTGCGTCCTCATACACCGCCGTAATCTGATCTGTCACCCCCAGCGTATCTCCAAAATAATAGATATTTCCCAGCATTCGGCCATAGACAACGCCCAGGGTATTCCATCCGGAAAAACATTTTTTCGTCCGGGACGCCGCAATTTCTTCTCCTCCGTTGGTTTCAAAGGTCACCAGATACCCCTTTGGCGGAACAATCTGATCGGAAGCAATCTCAAATTTCTCTCCGGACCTTCCGGAAGCGCTGAGTGTTCCCTGTCCTGACAGGGTGCCGCCCGCCAGATCCACGTTTACCTGACTTGCCAGCTTATTCCACTGGGCATACAACGTCACCGTGTCTCCATTCACCGCAGTCAGGTTCAGCACTTCTGCGCCGTCTGCATAAGAAATTCCACTGCCGTCCGCCTTTGTGTTCCATCCCGTGAACTCATAGCCCAGGCAGACATATCCGTTCTCACGCAGACTGGTGCTCCCGTACCCGGCTTCCGCGGCGTCCTTTCCCTCAAAAAGCGCCGCGTTGCCATAGGTATGCCCTGTATCAGCCATGCTTCCGGAGACTCTGGAGCCGGCAGGCGCGTTGGCATTATAACTGACGTGATAGCCGTTGGCAGAAATCCTTTCACAATTATGCGAATATGGAATACCCTGCTCCAGGCCGCCGCACCAGGGGCATAAATAATAATAATCCGTGGAACAGGGAATGGAGCGGATGCCCCTGGCGGTACCGCTGTTCATGTACATCAGACTGTCCGTCACCTTTTCCCCGCAATCTGCACAGTAAGCGACCCAGCCCTGAGGATATCTGTTATAACAGATTGTGTCAGCGCAGTTCAGCCCATGATAACCTTTCATATTATAATAGGGATGAATACACCGGGAGACTGCCCATGCCACCTCCCACTTCAATATACGTATCTCGCTCACATTGATCGCCGTATAATAGTGCTCCCCTGTCTGCGGTTCACTTCCCGTCTTTTCTCCGGTATGTACCGTATATCCGACAGAATACTGCTCATAGCTTCTGACGCCTGCGTCCGTAGTAAAGGCTCTCCCGTCAGGGCTTAAGCTGACACCCGGATATTTCGTATATTCAGACAAAGAAACTGCTCCGGCCCTGATACCGGAAAGCCATAAAAAACAGCATACACAGCCAGCTGTGATCATCCGGTAAAACAGGCGATGTCTGACCGCTCTGCGTCCTGCGCTGTCTGTCCGGCCTCCGTATAAATTTCCCTTCTGACAGCGCCGCTTTGCCCTAGCCATCACATCTGGCAATCATCAGACTGCCGGAATAAAGGGCTTCATAAAACAGCGGAATATCCTCTCTCTCCATGGGAATCACAAAAAGCTGCGCCAGCGAGCTCACATCCCCATTGGCAATCTGCTCCCCGCTTTTTGTCAACACCCGCTCCACCCGGACATTTCCCTGCAGCAGACTGCAAAAAACACCCTCCGCACCGTTTTCCACACAATACAGATCAATGACATCCCCGGCTCTCAACGTTCCCGCCACTGCCTGGGTCAGCTGCTCCGCCGACACGCTGATCCAGAACAGCTCCCCATAATCGCCGTAGACGTCCGGAATCGTCCGCACCAGACTTTGTGTCAGAATGCTCCCTGCGCAAATTTCCGCTGTAACTACACAGCCCTCCAGCCCCTCCAGAGAGGACAATGCCTCTTCGGGCACATACTCTTCCGGCACCTGCCGTATCTCCAGAAGAGCTCCAATATTGCTCTCTGTCAATGTGGTGTCCTCCGCGATAGTCTGTCTGGCCATCACCACATTTTTATAGACAACCTCCTCCAGCCTTGCCGTCTGTATCCGTAAAATTGCAATAAATACCACCGCCGCCAGCACAGCGCTGACTGCACCGATCCATACTCTTTTTTGGTTCTTCATTCTCCAACCTCCCTCGCAGCCGCACACCGGGCACTGCCCAATTCCCTTTCGTCAGGACAGACCGTCCCGGCTTTCCTGCTCTCATCCCAGACCTCAGTTTCTCACAATATCCACACAATGCTGTCTCTCAATCTCTACTGTCACATTGCCCCACACCCTGACCGGCAGGCTGATCCTGGAATAGATGGTACTGGAAACGATCCGGGTCTGGTCCGGTGCATATACCGTTTCTCCAGGGCTGTGAATCCTCTCCAGCCAGGTCCCGTCTTCCTGACGGTCATATTCCCTGATTCCCGCCGCCGTCATTTCATAGATCGTAAAACCAACCAGCGTGATATCTCCTCCGATTCCTGCCGCTTCCTGATTTTCCTTCGACCCAAGGCCATCCTGAAGATACTCTCGGAAAAGCCCCTCCACCTCTGACGGATCGCCAAAAATCAACTCCCCGCTCTTTCCATAGGTATACGGCTCAATGAGAAGCGTCGCCAGCCCCGCCTGAGTCATGGCATCCTCCAGATATTTTTTCAGATGCTGCGCCCGAAGCAGCATGGCAAAGCAAAGCATTGCCGTCACTGCCCAGGAGATCAATATCAGGGCATAAATATAGTGCATCAGACCCAGATCCTTCTTTCTCATATATGCTCCTCACTGCTTTGCCGTAGAAGACAGGCTGACGGATACCGGCAGCTCCCAGGACAGGATCCCCTGCCCCAGGATTCCCTGAGGCAGAATGCCGCTGACACACAGGGATATCCTGTCGCCATAGCTCACCGGAGAAAGGGTGGATCCCTCCAGACTGACCTGTTCAAGACCCGCTTTCTCCAAAGAAGAAAGCAGCTCCTCCTGCCTTGCCTGGGACAGGTATCCTTCCGTCTCCATAATCAGCAGATATTCCCTGGTCAGCTGGCTGACGGCGTCCCGCTGTTCAAAGGTGCGAAAAAATCCCGCTGACAGCACCACCAGCACAGCCACCACGCTCAGGCTGATCAGCACGGGCAAAAGCTTGTACACAAAACCATCATCCCGATCCGGCTGCCTATTCCACCACACCGCTTCCCACTCCTGTTGTCAGAATGCTCCTGATCTGCTCGCTCATGGAGGTAACCACGTCATTGATCAGCGTGGTCATGGCCGACCTGAATACTACCAGCAGCACCACGGCAATAACCGCCAGTCCCACCTCCACAACAATGGCCTTGTCGCCGGCGTCCGCGGTCAGCAGCCATATTTCCACCTTCTTCACTAATTTTTTCATTTCATCCTTCCTTTCATTAAAAATAAATATTCTGCACCATGGCCACCACGCAGCCGTAGAGCACCAGCACCAAAATCCCCACAAACAACAGCATCTGAAAGACCTGCAGCTTCATTTCCAGGTTCTCTTTCTCCTTTACCAGATTTGCTCTTTCCATTTCTTCCAACTGCAGGCTGATATCTTCCAGCAGCTTTACCGCGTAGCCGGAATCCTGCATCTGCCGCAGAATCACACAAAAGCTGCTGATATAGGGATTATGGAAGCTGTGTTCAAAGGTTTCCAGGGAGGTCTCAATGCTCTCTCCGTTCAGGAGCTGTTCACACAGCCGGTGAAAGGATTTCTTCATTCGTTTGTTCCGTATGAAATTCTCACTCTCCACAAGAGCCTGCAGAATATACAGACCGGACTGCAGCTGCACGGAAATGGCCTCATAAATCCATTTCAGATCCTGCAAAATGGCCCCATTATCCCGACTGTTGGACCAGTACAGAACAAGAGACGGCCCCGCAAAGCCAGCCAACAGTCCCGTCAGCCCCCAGGTCCAGTGAAAAAACATACCCAGTCCGAAGAAAAGAAGACCCAGCCAGAGGCTCGTGTGAAATAAATGGACGCTGTCCTTATAAATCCATACCTCCCGCATCACGTCCCCTCCGTAGCTTCTTATGAAAATTTCCAGTCGATCCATGAAGGAATCCTTATTTCCAACCATGCCGCCTCCTTTACCTGTATCCGGACAGGCTCCACACAAAAATCACCAGTATGCCCGCCATATATGCGCTGCAGATTTTTCCCGGCAGACTCCCCCATAAAAGCCAGCGCAGGGATACGTCCATCAGCCCCGTCATGGCCACAAGAATCACCACGCTGAGAGCAAGAATAATCGCCATCTCCACCTTCGCGACCCGCTTGACGCTCTGCTTTTCCTTGGCCGAGGTCAGGTATCTCTGAGTACTCTTGCGGGAGCTTTGCAGTACATACACAAAGTCACAGTTATACATACTGCATACATTCAGGTTATGAATAAACTCCTGCCACTTGGGATGCTCCAGCTCCAGCTTCAGCTGTTCCAGGATCATCCGGCTGCTCAGGCCCTGGCTGCGCAGAGAATCAATGCGCCGCAAAGCCTGTCCCACCGGCCCGCGGATATACTCTCCACAGTGAGCCAGAATTGCCACTGAATCCTCCTCCGTGGCTGAAAATCCTTCTGCCAGGTTAATGGCCTCCAGCAGGTGCTCCTCGGTTTTCCTGTACCTTCTTGTCCTCATCAGACTCAAAGCCGCTGCAAAACAGACCGGCGCTCCACAGGCACATAAAAGAGCCGTTCCAAATCCTCTGCCTGCACTGACCAAAATCCACACCCAGAGGGCGGCAAAGCACTGAAGAAGTACCCAGAACTTCACACTGACAAAAGGATACCTGCCCCGGATGCCGCTGTAATACAGAGAAAGCTCCAGCCTGTCCGCAGGTCTTCTGCTGGCAGGGTCAGGCAGCACTCTGCATTTTACCGCCTTCTCCTGCGCCATGAGAAATTCATCGGAATAAAGCCGGATCTCCCGGATTCCCCTGGCATCCAGCCAGCCGACAAAACACAGGCTGGCACTGAAAATGCACAAAAACAGGACTGCGTCAAGAATCCAGATCATAGCCGCTTTCCCTTTCATAAATATTGCGCGTGACCAGATTTCTCTTCTCATCCAGCTTCACCTCGGTGATGGTCCAGAGTTTGAAGTCTCTCATGTAACATACAACGGAAATGCAGCCCAGCATTTTACGGATTTCCTCCTGGCTGTAATCTGACTCATACTTGACATAATCCGCCAGCTTGTACAGCGCCGCCTCACCATTCTGCCCGTGTACCGTGGCCAGCCCCAGATGTCCCGTGAAAGCCGCATTCAGGAAATACAGCGCCTCCCCTCCCTTGATCTCGCCGATGACAATATAGTCCAGATCCAGCAAAAGCGCGTTGATGCTCAGCTCCTTCAAGCCATAGCGGACCTTGCTCTCTCCCCGCTGCTCCAGCACATGCTGAAACATCATGTCCGGATGCACTTTGGAAAACAGCTCCTCATTTTCCTGCACCACCAGAACAGACTTGTCCCTGGGAATCTCGTCCAGCAGTGCGTTCAAAAGGGTGGTTTTCCCGCTTGCTCCCTTGCCTGCAATAAGAATGTAGCCCTTTCTGATCTGCCTGCGCAGATAGTCCATATGCTTCTCGCTCAGCATGCCCATATCCTTCAGATCTTCAAGACTGTGCTTTTTCTTGGGAATCTTGCGGATATGCAGGTAGGGCGTGTCCACCGAATTGATGATGGACTGACTGATATTGAACCGCAGAATAAAATCCTTGCTGCTGTTCTTGTCCGTAAAGCTCTGCATAGCATTGGTTCTGGAGATGCTGACCTGATTTTTGGCAGCCACAAACTCCGTGAACTGCCTCAGCTCCTGGACAGATCCAAAGGAAAGCTCACTGTCCTCCCGCCTTCCAAGCCGCTTGATACGGATTCTGTTGTAGGAGAGTACCTTGATATCGGATATCTCATCGTCCTTAATCAAAGGATCCAGCACATGATATCCGTGAAAATACTGAAAGGACTCCTCCCTGACCATGATTTTGGCCTCTGTGATTTCTTTTGGCAAAAATTGCATAAAAAATGACCTCCTTACCTTATATAGGCACGAGGAGGCCGATTCATCACAAACTTTTTTTATTTTTTTGAAAAAAATTTTTTATCGTCACCTGTCATTCTCGGAAATCCGGTAAATAACGCTCTGAGAAACCTTCGCGGCGGCATCCGCGTCCTGAAGCGCTGTGATAATGGCTTTGGAAAATTCGATGGCGCAGCCCATGCCTCTGGCAGTAATCACATTGCCGTCCACCGTGCAGGCCAGACAGCTGATTTCGGCGCCGTTCAAATCCTTCTCAAAGCCCGGATAGCAGCAGGCCCTTTTCCCGTTCAGAATGCCCAGATGTCCCAGAACGCTGGGAGCCGCGCAGATAGCGCAGACATATTTTCCGTCCGCCGCGAAGCGCTTCAGCTGCTCTGTCAGCACCGGAACCCTCTCCAGATTTCTGGTACCCGGCATTCCCCCCGGCAAAATCAGCATATCCAGCGTTTCAAAGTCCAGCTCCTCGATTTTGGCATCCATCCTGACACAGACCTGGTGGGAGCTGGTCACATATTCCGCCCCTGTTACAGACACCATCTGAATGTCAATACCGGCCCTGCGGCACAGATCTACCACCGTCAAAGCCTCAATTTCCTCATAGCCCTCTGCAAAAAATATCGCTGCTTTCTTCATCTCTGTCCTCCTAACTTGTAAAGGCTTCTTTCACAGGTAATCATCTGTGCAAATATACCTGCAGGGCGTACCTTGCGTAAATATGCTCATCCGATTATCCATTGAGAACACTTTTATAATTATATTGGTAAATTTTATTAAATATTTCTGAAACAACTTCCTTTTTTTGTGGAAACTGTTATAATAAACGCAGATTGGGGCGATAAGAATAGAATCCGCCCTTCGCCTGATGGCAAAGGAGAGTTTCATGGAAATCGAGCGAAAATTCACCATCAAAAGGCTGCCGGATAATCTGCGCGCTTATCCTTTTGTACACATAGAGCAGGGATACCTGTCCACCGATCCTGTGGTCCGCATCCGCAAAGAGGATGACCATTATTATCTGACCTACAAAGGGCAGGGAATGCTGGCCCGTGAGGAGCACAACCTGCCTCTGACAAAGGAAAGCTACGAGCACATGCTGCCCAAGTGCGACGGCAATATTATTTCCAAGAAACGATACAAAATTCCTCTGGAGCACCCGGTCTTTTCCTCAGACTGCCCGGCGCCTCCGGACAACTACAGCCTGCTGATTGAGCTGGACGTCTTTGACGAGCCGTTCGCGCCGCTGATTATGGCGGAAGTGGAGTTCGGCAGCCGCGCTGCAGCTGAGAGCTTCGTGCCGCCGGACTGGTTTCTGGAGGATGTGACCTATAACAGTAATTATCACAATTCCAATATGAGCAGGATGAAGTTCTGATTCCTGCGGATATTGTCGTGGCTCTGGCCTGAAATTATCCTTCTCGCTTCGCTGTGCGGCAAATTACTTTCAATTTACAGACCCGCACAATGCACAGAGGCGCTCGACAGGATAATTTCAGGCCAGAGCCCCTCTGTATTGCAATGGCCATCAGGCATTAATATCGATTATAAAATTTTGTCAACCGTAAAATATCTTTAGCCAGCTCCTTTGTAGCGGCGTCCTTTTTCATACGCCATTTCCAGTTGTCGCCCAGCGTGGAGGGCGTGTTAATCCTCGCCTCATCACCCAGATCAAGATAGTCCTGCATGGGAATGACAGCGGTGTCAGCCACACTCATCATGGCCATGCGAATCAGGCGGCTGTTCACCTCATCCTCAGAGCTGACCTCCGCATACTCCTTCAGATGCTTTTTCGTCTTTTTGTCCAGTGTATGATACCAGCCCCGTGTGGTCTGATTGTCGTGAGTACCGTTGTAAACCAGACAGTTTTTGTCTTACTTGTGGGGCAGATACTGAT
>JAJQID010000050.1 GCA_021199405.1 Lachnospiraceae bacterium | reverse complement strand
CAAACAAAGTTATAAACAATTTTAAAAAGTTATCCACATAAGTTATCCACATTACCACGAACCAAAAACAGGAAAATTCCTGTTCCGGGAGAAAAAGCGTGTGGAATATGTGGATAAGTTCATCCCGAAAATACACATTAAAAAATCCTTTAAATTCGCAGATTCGACAAAAAAAGACAAATAGTAAAAAAGATAAAAAAAGAAAGATATCCACATTTTTTGCACATTATGTGGATATCTTGTGCTTTTTTTATTCCGGACACAATATCTGGTGGATAATTTCAAAAATTGAAAAAAAGTGCTTCTTTCATGGCTTTTTTGGACTTGACACGCAATTATTTTTCTATTAGAATAAGTGCGAATTTCCAATATAGACGGCGGGCTTATGCCCATTGCCGGACGATATTATTATTTTAAGAGGAAGATCAAAGGAGGTGTTTCAGATATGGGACCGACATATAATCCACATAAAAAGCACAGAGCAAGGGTTCACGGCTTCAGAGCGCGTATGAGTACAAAGGGCGGAAGAAAGGTTTTAGCCAGAAGACGCGCAAAGGGAAGAAAGATATTATCTGCATAGGTCACATTTTGTGACCTATTTTTTATCTGTGACTTATGCAATTTACGGAATCACTTAGAAAAAACGAGGATTTTCTGAAGGTCTACAAAAACGGCAGGTCTCATGGAAACAGATATCTGGTAATGTATGTATTGGAAAACGGGACAGGCCAGAACAGACTGGGAATATCCGTCAGCAAAAAAGTAGGAAACAGTGTCGTCAGACACAGAGTCAAGAGACTCGTCAAAGAAAGCTACAGATTACATGAAAGCTTATTCAATAGTGGTTTGGATCTGGTAGTCGTAGCGCGCCGAAGTGCGGCGGCCGTAGGTTATCATGAGGTTTTGGGCGCACTTCTATATCTTGCGGGGCTTCACGGTATCACAAACAAGGAGAAGGGATGATACCGCAGGTGAAACCGGAGAAAATCTTTTTTATGGATTAAACCGACCGTAAGCTGGAGCAAATTTAAAATGATGAAGAAATTATGTATCAGGCTCATCAGATTATATCAAAAATACCTGTCTCCTCTGAAAAGGACCAGGTGCCCTTATGTTCCCACCTGTTCCCAGTACGGGATAGAGGCCATATCCAAATATGGCGTCATTAAGGGAGGAATTCTCACATTGTGGAGGATTTTAAGGTGCAATCCTTTTTCACACGGAGGATATGATCCGGTTCCATGAGCGTTTAAGGAGGTTTCATGCAGGGTATTTTATTGACCAGGGCCAACGGGGTTTTAAAACCGATCTGCTGGGTTCTTGGCGAAATCATGAACGGAATATTCAATGTGCTCGATCTGATCGGGATTCCCAATGTGGGCTTGTCTATTCTGTTATTTACACTGATTGTATATCTGTTGATGCTGCCCCTGAATGTAAGGCAGCAGAAATTTTCCAAGCTCTCCGCCATTATGAATCCGGAGATTGAGGCGATCAGAAAAAAGTATCAGGGGAGAACGGATACGGAATCCATGCAGAAGCAGCAGGCGGAGACGAAAGCTGTATATGACAAATACGGCGTTTCTCAGACCGGTTCCTGCGTACAGCTTCTGATTCAGATGCCGATTTTGTTTTCTCTGTATCGAATTATTTACGCAATGCCGGCTTATGTGGACAAGCTGAAGGATGCTTATACAGGGCTGGTGTCGAAACTGATTAGTGTGGATGGGGTTGCGGAGATTTTGCAGGGATTTTCCAATTCCTCCCGTTACAGCAGTCAGTTTACCAATGAGTCCTATCTGGCCGGAGATGCGGAGTATATTTCCAATACCTTTATTGACTGTCTGAATATGGCTACTCCCACTGAGTGGGAAAGTCTGGCGGAGGCCTTTCCGAATCTTGCGTCGGAAATCAACAGTACCTATGAGGTTATTTCACGCTACAATAATTTTCTCGGTGTGAATATCGGCAATACTCCCGCCAATCTTTTCAGTCAGGGCTTTTCCAACGGCACCTATCTGATGTGCTTTGTTGCCATTCTGATTCCGGTGCTGGCCGCGGCTACCCAGTGGCTCAATACCAAGCTGATGCCTCAGTCCAATACGGGCAACAGTTCAGATTCCACGGCAAATTCCATGGCACAGAGTATGAAAACCATGAATATGCTGATGCCTCTGATGTCCGCCTGGTTCTGCTTCTCATTCCAGATTGGTATTGGTATTTACTGGATTGGAGGCGCTGTATTCAGAAGCATTCAGCAGGTTGTTATCAATAAATATCTGGATAAGACTTTAGATTATCAGAAGCTGATCGAGCAGAATAAGGATAAGGCGGCACAGAAGCAGGAAAAGTATAAGGAAAAGCAGAAAAAGAGGGCGGATGCATACTCTTCTTTACAGGAACAGGCCAACAGAAATACGAAGAAGATCAGTACCAGAGCCAATATGGCAGGCCAGCCACGTATGACTGAGGAAGAGAGAGAAGAGAGGATGAAGGAGGTTCAGAAGTATCAGAAGAATACTTCCGCCGGCAGCATCGCTTCCAGAGCCAATCTGGTAAGAGATTATAATTCCAGCAGCGGCAGCGCTTCTTCAGATGGCAGTAAGACTTCCAATAATAATTCCGGCAGCAGCAAGAGCTCCAATAACAGTAAAAATTCAGGCAAGAAATAAGTGAGGGTAAAAGAATGGATTTCATTGAAGTTTCCGCTAAAAATGTTACTGATGCGGTCACAGAGGCCTGCATGCAGTTGTCTACTACCAGCGACCTGCTGGAATATGAAGTATTGGATGAAGGAAAAACAGGGGTTTTCGGCATTGGTTCCAGACCTGCTGTGATCAGAGCCAGAGTAAAGGCAACCTTGACGGATCATGTAAAGACATTCCTGAATGAAGTGTTCGCTGCCATGGGTTCTGAGGTTTTAGTCACAGTCAGTTATGATGAGGAAGAAAAGACTGTAGATGTGGATTTAAAGGGCGATGACATGGGGATGCTGATCGGTAAGCGCGGTCAGACTCTGGATTCTCTGCAGTATCTGGTATCTCTGGTGGTCAACAAAAATTCTGAAGAGTATATCCGGGTAAAGGTGGACACGGAGAATTACAGACAGAGAAGGAAGGAAACTCTGGAGAATCTGGCAAAGAATATCGCTTCCAAGGTCAAGAGAACCGGAAAGAGCGTTTCGTTGGAGCCGATGAATCCTTATGAGAGGAGAATCATTCATGCAACCTTGCAGAATGATAAGTATGTGACTACTCACAGTGAGGGAAATGAGCCTTACAGAAGGGTCGTTGTGACGCCAAAGGGAAATTACAGACCTGAGGGCAGAGAGAGGAGATATAACAGCCGCCCGCGCCGTCAGAGCTATAGTGACTGATTGAATTTAAAAGGATGTTTAAGGAAAACCAGAGATGTTTCTCTGGTTTTTCTTTTCATAGGGAGAATTTTGTGCTATTGTTATACAAAAGAGTCGCGTAAAAAGGAAGATATTATGGCATTTAAGACAGATACTATAGCTGCGATTTCCACGGGGTTGAGCGATTCAGGGATCGGAATTGTGAGGGTCAGCGGGGAGGACGCGATCGAAATTGTGGACAGGATATTCCGGAGTCCGAAAGCTGGAAAGAGATTGGCCGATGTAAAAGGTAATACGGTTCATTATGGTTATATTTATGATGGAGAGGAGCTTCTTGATGAGGTCATGGCGGTTGTGCTGAAAGCGCCCAGAAGTTATACGACGGAAAATACTGTGGAGATTAACTGCCATGGCGGAGTTCTGATGGTGCAGAAAATTCTGGAGACAGTGCTGAAGGCGGGAGCTCGGATGGCGGAACCCGGGGAGTTTACAAAGAGGGCTTTTCTCAATGGGAGAATTGACCTGTCCAGAGCGGAGGCAGTTATCGATGTGATTCATTCTCAGAATGAGTATGCCCTGAAAGCGGGAACGAAGCAGCTGAGAGGAAATATCTATGAAGCAGTTTCTGAGATGAGGAAGAAGCTGATTTATGAGATTGCCTTTATTGAATCAGCCATCGATGATCCGGAGCATATCAGTCTGGATGGATTTTATGAGAGAATTACTGAGATTGTAAAGGGTTTGATTGGTCAGATTGAGAAGCTGATTCAGTCCGCGGACAGCGGCAAGCTGATGAAGGAGGGTATCCGGACAGTTATATTGGGAAAGCCGAATGCCGGGAAGAGCTCTTTGATGAATCTGATTGTGGGGTCGGAAAAGTCAATTGTGACTGATGTGGCCGGGACAACCCGTGACGTGCTGGAGGAGAATATCAGGATTCAGGGGCTTGGATTAAATATTGTTGATACCGCGGGTATCAGAAATACGGAAGATATAGTAGAAAAAATTGGCGTGGAGCGTGCTCTGTCCTGTGCTGAAGACGCGGATTTGATTGTATATGTGGTGGACAGTTCTACCAGTCTGGATGACAGTGATTATGAAATTATTGATTTTATTCAGGATAAAAAGGTAATTATTTTACTGAATAAATCTGATCTGGAAGAAAAAACAGATGAAAACAGTCTCAAATCTGTTCTGGAGGATCAACTTGGAAATGAAAAAGCCGATGATATTGTAATGATTAAAACCTCCGCGAAGGATAAATCCGGTCTGGATGAGTTTGAGGGTGCAGTGAGAACTCTGTTCTTTCAGGGCAAGCTTTCGTTGGATGATGAGATCGTGATTACCAATCTGCGGCACAAGGAAGCTCTGATGGATGCCTGTGAGAGTCTGAAGCTGGTGCTGAAAGCTGCACAGGATGGGATGCCGGAGGATTTTCTGAGTATTGATCTGATGAACGCTTATACCTCTCTTGGATACATTATTGGGGAAGAGGTTGGTGAAGATCTGATTGAGGAGATTTTCTCGAAGTTTTGTATGGGGAAGTAAAGAGGTTGTCAATTATGCCGGAAGTAAGGGAAAAAGTGGATGTGTGTGTGATCGGGGCCGGGCATGCCGGCTGTGAGGCGGCATTGGCCTGTGCCAGGCTGGGACTGGAGACAGTGATTTTCACGGTCAGTGTGGACAGTATCGCTCTTATGCCCTGCAATCCCAATATTGGAGGTTCCTCCAAGGGACATCTGGTGAGGGAGGTTGACGCCCTTGGCGGAGAAATGGGTAAAAATATTGATAAGACCTTTATTCAGTCCAAGATGCTGAATGTATCAAAGGGACCGGCGGTGCATTCTCTGAGAGCTCAGGCGGATAAGTCCGATTATACCCGTGCCATGAGAAAGGTGCTGGAGCATCAGGAGCATCTGACCATCAAACAGGCAGAGGTTTGTGAAATTCTGACAGAAGATTTTCAAGAGAGAAACAGAAAAAAAGTAGTTGGCGTAAAAACATTCACAGGGGCGATTTATGAATGTCAGGCATTGATTGTCTGTACCGGTACTTATTTAAATGCCCGTTGTCTGTGCGGGGAGGCCATCACCTATACCGGACCCAACGGCCTGCAGGCGGCTACTCACCTGTCGGACAGCTTAAGAGCACTTGGGTTAAAGCTTCGCAGATTTAAGACAGGAACTCCGGCAAGAATGGCAGGGGATTCCATCGATTATTCGAAGATGGAGGAGCAGTTTGGAGATGAGCCTGTTGTACCTTTTTCCTTCAGCACTGATCCTGCATCTGTTCAGAAGAAGCAGGTATCCTGCTGGCTGACCTATACTAATGAGGAAACTCATAAGATTATCCGGGCAAATCTGGACAGATCGCCGATTTACGCCGGAATTATTGAGGGAACGGGGCCAAGATACTGCCCTTCCATCGAGGACAAGGTGGTAAAATTCGCGGACAAGGACAGACATCAGGTGTTTTTGGAGCCGGAAGGAATTCATACCAGCGAGATGTATGTAGGGGGAATGTCTTCCTCTCTGCCGGAGGATGTGCAGCTTGCCATGTACCGCACGGTGCCGGGTCTGGAGCATTGCAAGATTGTGCGGAATGCTTACGCCATTGAGTATGACTGCATTGATCCCATGGAACTATATGCTACGCTGGAAACCAAAAAAATTTCCGGTCTGTTCTGTGCCGGGCAGATTAACGGCAGCTCCGGTTATGAGGAGGCTGCGGCTCAGGGCATTATGGCAGGTATCAACGCGGCTCAGTTCTGTAAGGGAAAGGAGCAGATTATCCTTGACAGGTCTCAGGCTTACATTGGTGTACTTATCGATGATCTGGTAACCAAGGAAAATTTTGAACCTTACCGGATGATGACCTCCAGAGCGGAATATCGTCTGTTGCTGAGACAGGATAACGCAGATTTGCGTCTGAGAGAGATCGGCTATCAGGTTGGTCTGGTCAGCGAGGAGGACTATCAGCACACCGTAAAAAAGAAAAAAATGATTGATGATGAGATATATCGTCTGAAGCATGTGATAATCGGAGCAAGCAAAGAGCATCAGGAATTTTTCGACAGATATGGCAGCAGTCAGCTAAAGACAGGTACCAGTCTGGCGGAGCTGATCTGTCGTCCGGAATTATCCTATGATATTTTAGGAGAGCTTGACCCATCCAGAAAATTGCTGCCCCGGGAAGTGATTGAACAGGTGGAGATCGAGATCAAATATGAGGGATACCTGGAGCGGCAGTCCCGTCAGGTAGAGCAGTTTAAGAAGATGGAGAAGAAAAAAATCCCGTCGGATTTTGATTATGACCAGGTGCCAAGCTTGAGAATAGAGGCCAGGCAGAAGCTGAAGAAGTTTCTGCCGGTGAATATCGGACAGGCCAGCCGGATCAGCGGCGTTTCCCCGGCGGATATCAGTGTTTTGCTGGTATATATGGAAACGAAGAGAAGGTAAGGGAATCCTGTCAAAGCTGCCAATTCAAAATAAAAAGGAATATTTGTCTATGCAAAAATATTTTGACCAGCTTCAAATAGAATTATCCGAATTACAAAAGGAACAATTTTTTCAATATTATGATTTATTGATCAAATGGAATTCTGTGATGAACCTGACAGCCATTACAGATTTTAACGAGGTTTGTGAAAAGCACTTTGTTGACAGTGTATCCTTGGTGAAAGTACTGGATGTATCAAAGTGTGTTTCCTTGATGGATGTGGGAACAGGAGCCGGTTTTCCGGGAATTCCGTTAAAGATTGTTTTTCCACAATTGAAGGTTACTTTATTGGATTCTCTGAATAAACGTGTCAATTTTTTAAATGAAGTTATTGTTAAATTAAAGCTGAAAAATATAAGCGCCTTCCATGGCCGGGCGGAGGACTTTTCCAGAAAACCAGAGTATCGCGAAAAATATGACGTTTGCGTCAGTAGGGCAGTCGCCAATATGAGCACTTTAAGTGAATATTGTCTGCCTTTTGTGAAGGTGGGTGGTTATTTCGTTCCATACAAGTCACAGAAGGGTCTGGAGGAAATTGGGGAGGCAGAGAAGGCAATTACACTTCTGGGCAGCAGATATCAGAAGAAGGTGGAATTTCACTTAGGTGAGGAAGAATATCGGGTGTTATTTCTGATTAATAAGGTAAAAGCCACGCCAAAAAAATATCCGAGGAAGGCCGGGCTGCCTGCAAAAGAACCTATTAGATAGTGAATGTTTCACGTGAAACATCTGAAAAAACAGAAAAAAATACAGTTAACCTGAAATGTATAATCAGTATGAAAATTTCGGGAGCACAAAGCATGAAAAAATCCAGCGTATCATATGGGGTCAAATCATTCGATCCCAACATTTTCAGTATCTTATAAGCAGGAAGAACATCAAAATGATCAGGTTAGAGAAAGTCACGCCTGAAAATTGGCGTTATGACTTAAAGGTAGCAGAATCTCAGAAAAACTATGTATCTGATAGCATGAGGTTATTAGCCAGAGCTTATGCGTATCGAAATTATAATAGTGTAGCGCTTGTAATTTACAACGATGATACACCGGTGGGCATGGCTCTATACTATGATATTCAGGAAGCGTATGATTTCAGCCAACTGTTTATTGACAGAAATTATCAGCACAAGGGTTATGGGGAAAATGCTGCCAGACAGATTATCGCAAGGATGAAGGCAGAACACAGATATGAAAAAATCCTGCTCTGCTATATCGAAGGTAACGAAGCTGCCCTTTCATTATATAAAAAGTTGGGGTTTACACATACAGGAGAGAAGGATGGAGATGAAATTGTGATGGAGCTTGCTATTTGAAAGCGTTAATGAGGCAAGAAAACAGCACGATATATCGGAATATGTCGGAGGTAGAATATAGATGAGCGAAATTGTATTTTTGAGATGCGATGGAAATAATAAAGATTTTATAGAAAATTGCAGGTTACTTGACAAGGACTTAGATTTGCGAGTTGGAAAAATAATTAAACGAGATAAGTATATTCAATATAACC
>JAJQID010000121.1 GCA_021199405.1 Lachnospiraceae bacterium | reverse complement strand
CTATATACTTGCTTTCAGAGTTTGCCGGAAGTGACGGAATTTTTTGCGGCGGACAGGATGAAATGAGGGAAAAGAACAGATTTTGCCGGACTTTCCTTTTTTTCAGAGAAACTTATACATTGGGGCGGTTAGTGAGATGAAGAAAAAACTGAAACTAGTCATTTTTGGCGTGGAATTTGCAGTGTTGATTGCGGTAATCGTGATTCTCAAAAACGTAGTTCACCTGACCAGCGCCACCGAGGGAGTGACCAAGGTGGAGATTCCTGAGGAGGAGGTTCAGATTCAGGAGGAGGTCAGAGAAAGCGAGGAGATGAAGGGCTACCGCAATATTGCGTTATTTGGTCTGGATTCTACGGTTGGGGAGTTGACGAAAAACACAAGAAGCGATACTATGATTATAGCCAGTGTCAATCAGGACACCGGAGAGATCAAGCTGCTGAGCGTTTACAGAGATACATATCTGAATCTGGGAGACGATACCTACAGCAAGTGCAACGCGGCCTATGCCAGAGGAGGCCCACAGCAGGCCATCAGCATGCTGAACGCCAATTTTGATCTGGATATCACGGATTTTGCGGCCATCGGCTTTGAGGGCCTGAGAGAGGTCATCGACATACTGGGCGGTATTTATATTGAGATAGATGAGCAGGAGATCCAGTATGTGAACGGATACCAGCTGAGTATGGCGGTGGATATGGAGTGCGGCTACAACGAGATCACGGAGGCAGGATATCAGCTGGTGGATGGTCTGCAGGCCGTGGCGTACTGCCGGATCAGAGCTACCGCGGGCAGTGATTTTACCAGGACGGCCAGACAGAGAGAGGTGCTGATGGCGATCATGGAGGTGGCTCAGCAGACGGATCTGGCGACTCTGACTAAGGCTATCAATGTGGGCGCTCAGTATATCGCCACCAGTGTGGATGTGGAGGATATGATCGAGCTGGCGGGACAGATTTCAGAGTATTATATCACGGATGAGGGCGGCATGCCCACCGCGGATCAGAGGGTGTTCGCGGACTTAAGCTGCGGCGACAGCATTGTGACCACGGACCTGACAGTGACGGCCTCCTATGTGCATGAGATTCTTTTCGGCCAGACGGATTACGAGGTCAGTGAGAATCTGCAGAAGATCAGCGACACCATTACGGAGAATACGGCGCCGTATATTCGAAACTAGTG
Organism: Lachnospiraceae bacterium; assembly: GCA_021199405.1. Taxonomy (GTDB): domain Bacteria; phylum Bacillota; class Clostridia; order Lachnospirales; family Lachnospiraceae; genus RGIG6307. Next base: position 7,236 of record JAJQID010000121.1, on the reverse strand, counting down.
TAGCGTTTCGTAAACGATGAGCAGGGAGCCCGGAGGGCGGATTGCGAATTTGCTCCGGCTGATCAGCCAGGTTTCGAACAGATGGCAGAGCAACTTCGCAGGAGGGGGTTGGAGGAATTCGTTCCGTCTGATCAGACGGAATTCGAATAGATAACTGTGTATCGGCATAGAATGGAATGGTGAAGGAGGCAAAGGAGGAGGATCATTTTGCCTCTGTATCATGAAACCGGGAGGAAAGTATGGCCCGTATATTAATTGTAGAAGACGAGAAACCCATCAACCAACTGATGAAACAAAACCTGGTGCTGCAAAATCACCAGGTTTTGCAGGCTTTTGACGGCAAGCAGGCCCTGGAGATCTTAGACTCCAGGGCTGATCTTGATTTAGTGATTCTGGATATTATGCTGCCCTATATGTCCGGGCTGGATATTATCAAGGAGATTCATGACGTACCTGTCATGTTTGTGACGGCCCGGGATGGTATTCAGGACAAATTGAAGGGACTGACCAGCGGAGCGGAGGATTATCTGGTGAAGCCCTTCGATATGCTGGAGCTGATTGCAAGGGTAAATCTGATTCTGAAACGGTACAAAAAGGACGCCACCACCTTTGAACTGGCGGGAGTCACGGTGGATCTGGTTTCCCAGAGGGTGACAAAGGACGGGGAGGAGGTTACTTTGACGCCTCAGGAATGGTCCCTTCTGGAGGTCCTGATCCGCAACGCCAATATTGCCTTAAGCCGGGACCGGCTGCTCAATATGGCCTGGGGCTATGATTTCGAGGGCGATGCCAGAACGGTGGACGTCCATATCGTAAAGCTGCGCAAGAAGCTGGGGTGGGAGAATCAGATCAAGACTCTGTATAAGCTGGGGTATCGACTGGAGACAACTGTATGAAGCTGTGGCAGAAAATTTATATGACGGCGCTGCTTTTGTTTTTGCCGGTATTGAATGTGGGCCTGTTTATGGGCGCCAGGAGAATTTTTGACTATAATATTGAGGCGGCCAAGGATCAGGCATCGGACGAGGTTCACATGCTCTGTCATACCATCGTCAGGGATATTGAGTCCCTGCCGGGGGTGCAGCAGCTGAGAGAGGGCATCGTGGAGGAGGTCAGTCAGACTTATATTGATTATATGGCTGCCAAGGATTCCAGCGTTACCGTGGAGATCAGCTATGTGGACGTCAGTGAGGATGTGACTATGGGGCAGCAGCTTATTCAGGTTTACATGGGCGGAGATTCCCCTATTTTGTATGTGACGGAGCTTCTGGAGACGCCTTACGAGGGATATCAGCTGTATTACACGAAGCCTCTGGATGATTTTTATCAGCTTTGGGAAGATCTGAAAACGGTATTTATGGTGATCAGCCTGAGCTGCTCCATTGTGCTGGCGCTGATTTTGTATCTGCTGCTTTATGAGCTGACTTATCCGCTGTTCCGTCTGAGCACGGAGGTGGAGCGGATGCGCCGGGGAGAGCCCTGGCAGCCCGTGGAGGTGGAAGGAAAGGACGATATAGCTCTGCTGACGGAGCGGTTTAACGAGATGGCGGAGGAGATTCAGGCGCAGCTTGGGCAGCTGCAGAAGGAAAACGAAATCAAGCAGCAGCTGGTGGATGATGTGGCTCATGAGCTTCGCACTCCCCTGACCGCAATCTACGGATATGCGGAGTATCTGGAGAAGGCCCGCTGTTCGGAGGAGGAGCGGCTGGAGGCTCTGGAATATATTATGATGGAGAGCAAACGTTTAAGTCACATGGGACAGGAGCTTCTGACCATGGCGATTTTCAGGGAGGATGAGCTGAACCGGGAGGAGATCGACGCGGATGGCTTTGTGAAGGATATTTCCAACATGCTGGAGGGAACGCTCCGTGAGCGGCGTATTCGCCTGCAGAAGAATGTGGGAGTGAAATCCTTTGTGGGAGACCGGGGGATGCTGATCTGTCTGGTTCGCAATCTGATCGAGAATGCGGCCAGAGCCAGTGAGAGCGGCAGTACCATACAGCTTTATATCTGGGAGGAAAAAGACAGCGTGTGCCTGGCAGTGCAGGATCACGGGATCGGCATGGAGGAGCAGGAGCTGGAGCGCATCACGGACGCCTTTTACCGGGTGGATAAGGCCAGAAGCCGTTCCAATGGGGGCGCAGGTATCGGCCTGAGCCTGTGCGAGCTGATTGTCAGGAAGCACGGAGGTATCATGGAGTTTGAGTCCCAGGTAGGGGTGGGCACGACGGTGACGGTTACTTTGCCTGTCTCGTTGCCCAAGGAGGTGGATGAGGATGAAATATAATATTCTGACGTTTCTGGCAGCAGCTCTGATGGTGGCTGTTTCGACTCTTGCTCTGAGCAGCGGCATGTGGATTTATGAGCAGAATCAGCTGGATACGGAGGAGATGCGAACGCCCACTACCATCAGCAATTCTATCGGAACGATTTACAGCAATTCCGCTCAGGATGACGAGACGGAGGTCGAGAGTGAGGACGCGGGAGAGAACGGCGCCAATGTATCATCGGAAAAGGGAGTCCCGGCGGATGAGAATTTGAACGGGGAAATGATACAGGATCCATGAGGGATCGGTTGACTGTAATAATAATGAAAACTGCGTGGAATTCAGAAGACACGGAAAGGAGGAAGCAATGATTGATTATACCGAAGGAAGCGGAAAACAATATCATATTCAGGTGGGACCCGGCGAGGTGGGAAGGTATGTGCTTTTGCCGGGCGATCCCAAGCGCTGTCAGAAGATCGCGGCGTATTTTGACGAGCCGAAGCTGATCGCGGACAGCCGGGAGTTTGTGACCTATACGGGCACTCTGGACGGGGTGAAGATCAGTGTGACCAGCACCGGAATTGGAGGAGCCAGCACCTCTATTGCTCTGGAGGAGCTGAGGCGCTGCGGCGCGGACACCTTTCTCAGAGTTGGCACCTGCGGCGGCATGGATGTGGACGTAAGAGGCGGGGATCTGGTCATTGCCACCGGGGCAGTCCGCATGGAGGGCACCAGCAGGGAGTATGCGCCCATTGAGTATCCGGCGGTGGCGGATCTGGAGGTGACCAACGCTCTGGTGCAGGCGGCCGGTCGGCTGGGGGCGACTTATCACACCGGCGTGGTGCAGTGTAAGGACGCTTTTTACGGGCAGCATGAGCCGGAAAAGCTGCCGGCGGGCTATGAGCTGACGCAGAAGTGGCAGGCCTGGCTGAAAATGGGCTGTAAGGCCAGCGAGATGGAGTCCGCGGCGCTGTTTATCGTGGGCGGATATCTGCGGGCCAGGACGGGAACCTGTCTGCTTGCCGTTGCCAATCAGGAGAGAGAGCGGCTGGGGCTGGAGAATAAGCAGGTGCATGATACGGAGTTGGCGATACGGACGGCGGTGGAGGCAGTGAAGATTTTGATCAGGCTGGATGCAAAAGAGTTGCATGAAAATAAATAAACTGTTTCGCATTTTTTATTAAGAGTGTTTGGAGGCAACAGGGAGTTAAGGAAAATGAATGTGACTGGATATAAGAAATATAAAAGAATATTTGTGATAGTGATTGATTCTCTGGGGATCGGCGCAATGCCGGACAGTGCTGAGTATGGCGATATCGGGGTGGACACGCTGGGGCATATTGCGGACAGTGTTGAGACATTTCGGATTCCGAATCTGCAAAGGCTGGGGCTGGCCAATCTGCATCCCATGAGGGGGGTGGAGCCTGTTGAAAAGCCTCTGGGCAGGTATGCGGAGCTTTTTGAGCGCAGTGTCAGCAAGGATACCATGACAGGACACTGGGAGATGATGGGGCTGCATATTACGGCGCCTTTTAAGACTTTTACGGATACCGGGTTTCCGAAGGAGCTGATCGAGGAGCTGGAAAAACGCTGCGGCAAGAGGGTGATCGGCAATAAGTCCGCCAGCGGCACGGAGATTCTGGAGGAGCTGGGGGAGGAGGAGATCAATACCGGCGCCATGATCGTATACACCTCCGCGGACAGTGTGCTGCAGATCTGCGGCAATGAGGAAACCTTTGATTTGCAGAATCTGTATCGCTGCTGTGAGATCGCCAGAGAGCTGTGTATGCGGGAGGAGTGGAAGGTAGGCAGGGTCATTGCCAGACCTTATGTGGGAAAGCATAAGGGAGAGTTTGTGCGCACCGCCAACCGCCATGATTATGCGGTGGAGCCTTACGGGAGAACCGCTCTCAACGCGTTAAAGGACGCCGGGTATGATGTGATCAGCATCGGTAAGATCAATGATATTTTCTGCGGTCAGGGCATCACGAAGGCGTTGAAATCGAAGAGCAGCGTCCATGGCATGGAGCAGACCATCGAAGAATTATCCGAGAATTTCACAGGTCTGTGCTTCACCAATCTGGTGGATTTTGACGCTCTCTGGGGACACCGCAGGAATCCTGCAGGCTACGCACAGGAGCTGGAGCGTTTTGACATGAAGCTGGGCCAGTTTATGGAGGCTATGGGGGAGGAGGATCTGCTGATCATTACCGCGGACCACGGAAATGATCCCACCTATACAGGCACGGACCATACCCGGGAGAAGGTGCCCTTTATCGCCTGGTCCAGGAAAATGGAAGAGGGCGGCCCGCTGCCCGCACAGGATACCTTCGCTGTGATCGGCTGCTCAGCAGCGGATAATTTTGGCGTGGCCATGCCGGAGAACACCATCGGAAGCTCCATTCTGAAAAGGCTGTAACAGGCGGACTTTCCAGCTGCCGTTTTTTATGCGAAAGCGTCGGGGCGAGGTGGAGAAAGACAGATTTTGTATAAAAAAAGATTGATAAATATACAGAAAATCCTCCATAAACCAGTTGACGAAAAAAGTCAATGCGTGTAAAATCTGTGTCAGTGAGATGTAAAACCGGAAACGATTTTATGTCCGTTTCCTATATAATCTCACGAGCTGCTGCCGCAGCGGTGAGGCTGGATGTCAGTTTCCTTTCAGATGAGCTGTGAACGGCAGCGGGAGAATTCAATACACTTTAGGAGGGAAAAAATGAGAAAGAAACTTTTAGCGTTAGCTCTGTGCGCCGTTATGGTATTTGGCCTTGTGGCGTGCGGCAGTTCCAGTTCTTCTACCAGCACCAGCTCCGATGAGCCGTACAAGATCGGTATGGTTACCGATACCGGCGGCGTCAACGACGGCTCCTTCAACCAGTCATCCTGGGAGGGTCTGTCTCTGCTGGGCGAGGACTATGAGGGCCTGATTGAGGTAAATTATCTGGAGTCCGCTACGGATTCTGATTATTCCGCCAATATTGAGACCTTCCTGGATGAGGATTATGACCTGATCATCGGCGTGGGCTATATGCTGGCGGATGCCATCGGCGAGGCCGCTGACGCCAACCCGGATGTCCTGTTTGCCATCATTGATGACAGCACCAACGCGGACAAGGAGAATGTGGCCTGCCTGATGTTTGAGCAGTCTCAGGCTTCTTATCTGGTAGGTTATGTGGCCGGCATGATGACCGAGAGCAATGTGGTTGGCTTCGTACTCGGTATGAGCACCACCACCATGAATGAGTTCGGTTACGGCTATGTGGCCGGCGTTCTGGATGCCAATCCGGATGCCACCGTTCTTCAGGCAAACGCCAATTCCTTTGGCGATTCCGCTACCGGCAAATCTCTGGCAAATGCGCAGATTACCAACGGCGCGGATGTGATCTTCCATGCTGCCGGCGGTACTGGCCTTGGCGTCATTGAGGCCTGCAAGGAAGCCAATATCTATGCCATCGGTGTGGACTCTGACCAGAGCAGCTATGCACCTGAGAACGTAATCACTTCCGCCATGAAGCGTGTGGATACCGCTTCCTATGAGATCGGACTTGACGCTTACGAGGGCAACTTCACCGCAGGCGTTCATACCTATGATCTGTCCAGCGAAGGTGTTGATATCGCTCCTACTACGGATCTGCTTCCGGAGGATGTGCTGACCACAGTGGAAGAGCTCAAGGAGCAGATCATCGCCGGCGACATCGTGGTTCCGAAGACTCAGGAGGAGTTTGAGGCGGCCTACGGCGACGTTTACGAGCTTGACTGATTTCAGAATTAAGATGAATCACACATAATGAAAGGCTGACGTTTCCTGTGCTGATGAGACTGGCACAGGGGCGTCAGTTTTTTTTGTACATATGTATGCCGGATTCACAAAGAAGGATGATCATAGCAAGTTTTTAAGAAGTTTTCCGAAGTTTGTACAGAAATGTTTTGCATTTCCTTAAGCTTTTGTTTATAATAGATGAAAATAATCGTCCGGGGAGGTACTATATGAGACCGATTTCGATGGAGAGAGTGGAGCGGACCAGAAAGGATATCCTGGATATCATTGAAAGCCCCGTCCTGACCCACGAGCAGAAGCTGACCAACCTTGCCAATCAGGCGGATTCCCTGATGGAGGTGCTGGATTTGCCGGAAGGGCTGGAGGAGTATCTGGAGCCTGTTCCAGGAAAGCAGTGTATCTGTGATTTGTACGAGGGCCATGCGCCCATGCGTCCCCGGTATATTATTCCCGATTATGATAAATTTTTCGCGGAGGGCAGCGAGTTTCTGCAGCTGAAGCCTCCCACTGATTTCTTTGAAGCGATCAACAATCTGTTGATCATTTATAAACACGTACCCAGCATCACCAATTATCCGGTGTATGTGGGTGCGCTGGACAAGCTTCTTGACCCGTTCATCACGGACATGGATGACGATCTTGTCAAAAAGCATCTGAAATTATTCCTGACACACATTGACAGAACCGTGCTGGATTCCTTTTCCCACGCGAATCTGGGGCCGGAGGCCACAAGGGCGGGCCGTCTGATCCTGGAGGCGGAGCGGGATCTGGAGCTGGCGGTTCCCAATATTTCCTTAAAATACGACGAGGATATTACGCCAGATGACTTTGCCATTGAGGCGGTGAAGACCTGTCTCAGGAGCGCCAAGCCCAGCTTTGCCAATCATAAGATGTTTCGCTCCGAGCTTGGGGACGATTATGTGATAGCCAGCTGCTATAACGGACTGCTCTGCGGCGGTGGCTCCTATACTCTGTGCCGCCTGATTCTGGGGAATATCGCGAAACGGGCGGAGAGCATTCAGGACTTTAAGGAAAGTGTACTTCCGAAGGTCATGGATTTACAGGCTCGCTACATGGATTCCAGGGTGCGCTTTATTGTTGAGGAGAGCGGCTTCTTTGAGCATCATTTTCTGGCAAAAGAGGGGCTGATTCACCGGGAGCGCTTTACCGCCATGTATGGCCTGGTAG
>JAJQID010000026.1 GCA_021199405.1 Lachnospiraceae bacterium | reverse complement strand
TCACCATCATCATGACGACGAGGATGAGCACGAGCATCACCATCATCATGACGACGATGAAGATGAGCGCGAGCATCACCATGACGATGACGATCACGATCACCATCATCATGATCATGAAGAGGAGGAACACGAACATCACCATGATGAGGATGAGCATGGACATCACCATCACCACCATCACCACCACGGCGACGGAGAATGCTGCGACGACCATGACGCGGACGAAATTTTTGTAAGCTGGGGTATGGAGACGCCTGCTAAATATACGAAGGCGGAGATCGAGGCAATTTTGGTGGCACTGGATGATCAGGAAGCCTACGGTCTTGTTCTGCGCGCCAAGGGTATGGTTCCTTCCCCGGACGGCACCTGGGTGTACTTTGATTATGTGCCCGAGGAGGAGAATGTCAGAGAGGGGAAGCCGGATGTGACCGGTAAATTCTGCGTCATCGGCTCCGATCTGAAGGAAGAAAATCTGAGTACGCTTTTTGCAAAATAGACCAGTGGAAAACGCTGCCCTGAATATATGATTTTTCAGGGCAGTGTGTATTGATATCAGACAAAAGGAGACAATATGATTCCTGTATATATCATCAACGGCTTTCTGGACAGCGGCAAAACTGAGTTTATTAATTACACCATCTCTCAGCCTTATTTTCAGACAAAGGATAAGACACTGCTTTTGGTCTGCGAGGAGGGAGAGGTGGAGTATGACCCCGCACTTTTAAAGAAAAGCCGGACCTCCATGGAGCTCATTGAGGAGGAAAAAGATTTCAATAATGCCAACCTGATTGCTCTGGAAAAGAAGCATCGCCCGGGCCGGATTATCATCGAATGGAACGGTATGTGGAATTTTAAGGACATGAAGCTGCCCTGGCACTGGAAGGTGGAGCAGCAGATCACCATGATCGACGGCAGTACGTTTCAGCTGTATTACACCAATATGCGGTCTCTCCTGGCAGAGATGATTAGTAAGACAGAGATGGTTATCATGAATCGCTGCGACGGCCTGGATGAACAGCTTCCTTCCTTCAAGCGCAATTTAAAGGCGGTCAATCAGCAGATGGACGTGGTCTTTGAAAACGCAGAGGGGGAGATGTCCAACCTCTTTGAGGAGGATCTGCCCTACGATCTGAAGGCGGACGTCATCGAGCTGGACGATTCCAATTACGGGATCTGGTTTATCGACACCATGGATCATGTGGAGAGATACGTGGGCAAAACCTTTTCCTACCTGGCGCAGGTGGGCAGGCCGGATGATTATCCGAAGGAATATTTCCTGCCGGGACGGCTGATCATGACTTGCTGCGCTGAGGATATTTCCTTCTTTGGCTTTGCCTGCGAATATGCGGGAGCTGAAGGCCTGCAGGTGGAGGAATGGGTGAAGGTCACCGCCAGAATGGAGCTGGAGGAGTGGATGGATTATGAGGGACAGGGCCCGGTAATGAAAGCTGTTTCCGTTGTGAAGGTTAAAGAACCCAGGGAAAAGGTGATCAGCTTCAGCTGATGCGCATAAGATGGGGTAATCAGGTTGTTTTGTTAAGTGGTATCTTTTCATGGAAAGGAACCTTTTATGGCGTTGCAGGATGAAAAGGATTTGCTTCAGCTGAAAAAAAGATTTCAGGATCTGGCCCGCCGCTCCTATGAGCAGAATATTTTTACCTTTACCCCCATGCTGAATCTGGCGGAGCAGACTGTATTCTGGGAAACGGAGCCGGCTCTTCGGTATGCAGGCTACAGCGTGAACGGCGGCAGGGAAAACGCGGAACGGGTGATGATCCGGTTCGGCAATGAAAGAGAGCTGGGCTATGAGGAGCCTTTTCCCATCAGTCTGGTGCATATCCGCCCGCTGATGAGCAAATTCGCTGATGATTTTACTCACAGAGATTTTCTGGGAGCGCTGATGAATCTGGGGATTGAGAGAGATCTTCTGGGGGATATTCTGGTGGGGGAGAGGCAGGGCTATCTGTTTTGTCAGACCTCCATCGTGGATTTTCTGTGCAGGGAGCTTAAACAGGTGAAGCACACTACGGTGATCTGCGAACCGGCTGAATCGCTGGCCGAATATCGGGAGAATCCTCCCACACCGGAAAATATTCTGGTTGCCAGTGCCCGCCTGGATGCCCTGATTGCTCAGGTGTATCATTTATCAAGGAGTGACAGTGCTGACCTTTTCAGGCAGAAGAAGGTATTTGTGTCCGGCAGGCTCTGTGAGAATAACAGCCGGGAATGCAAACCGGGGGAAGCGGTCAGTGTGCGTGGCTATGGCAGATTTTATTATGACGGCGTTGACCATACCACGAAGAAAGGAAAACAGAGCGTGAATCTTCGCGTCTGCCGGTGAATGGAATGTTTGATTATACGGTGGAACAGTGGCTGTTCTTTTTTTATTTTTACTGCTTCTTTGGCTGGGTCTTTGAATCCACCTATGTCTCATTGAAGAGTCATCACTTTGTCAACCGCGGCTTCATGCATGGACCCTTCCTTCCGTTGTACGGAACCGGAGCCATTATGATGTTGGTGGTCAGTCGGCCCTTTGCGGACAATCTGATTCTGACCTATGTGGCGGGCTGCGTGGGCGCCACAGTGCTGGAATATCTGACAGGGGCCTGGATGGAGGCCATGTTCAAGGTGCGTTACTGGGATTATTCCGACAAAAAATTTAATGTGAAGGGCTATATCTGTCTGGGTTCCACTCTGACGTGGGGCCTGCTTACCATACTGATGACCAGAGTGGTACATACGCCGGTGGAGAGTCTGGCGCTGTCCATTCCGCCGCAAATTCTCATGGTTTTGGTGTTTGTACTGACGGTGTACATCGTGATTGACCTGGTTTTGTCCTTCAGGGATGCTTTTGCCCTGCGGGATGTGCTGGTCAAACTGGAAAAGGTCAGACAGGAGGCGGCTCAATGGCAGGAGAAGCTGGCTGAGGCCGTGGACGTGGCGCAGGAACAGCTCGTAGAGAGAAAAGAAAAATATGCGCAGGATCTGGAGCAGTGGAAGGAAAAGCTGCCAAAGCCGGAGCTGGATCTGGAACAGTGGAGAGAGAAGCTGCCCAGACTGGAGCTGGATTTAGAGCAGTGGAAGGAAAAGCTGCCGAAGCCGGGTCTGGAAATGGTACAGCGAAAGGAAAAAACATCTCAGTCCGGCATGGAAACAGAGCAATGGAGAGAAAAACTGTCTCAATATCTGCCGGATGGTTCGGACTTTAAGGAAGCTTTACAGAAACGGGGAGTGGACGTAGAACAGATTCTCAGAAGGATCGAGAATACTCGCAGTCAGTATGCGGAACTGAAGGAGCGCATCAGCAGTATGTCGCTGCATCCGCTGAAGGATAATCCGACCCTTTCCTCCAGCAGATTCAGCGAGTCCTTAAAGGAACTTCGGGAAGAAATAAAACGGAATAAAGAAGACAGGAATGAATAACCTTTTTATTCAAACCTTCCGTTAAATTTTTCTTCGCAGTAGATACAGCGGTAAATGCGCTTGTTGGCGTCAGTCAGCTTGAAGATATGGGGAAGCCCCTGCTCGATGGAGGTAATGCAGCGGGGGTTTTTGCATTTGATGACGCCGTTGATTTTCTCCGGCAGCACCAGCTCGCGCTTTTCCACGATCTCCGCGTTTTTGATGACATTGACGGTGATCTTGTCATCCAGAATGGCCAGTACGTCCAGATTCAGTATGTCGATATCACATTCGACCTTCAGAATATCCTTTTTGCCAAGCTTGCCGCTGCGGGCGTTTCTGATGATGGCCACCTGGCAGTCCAGCTTGTCCAGATGAAGATAGCGGTAAATTTCCATGCTCCGGCCGGCGGGAATGTGATCCAGCACAAAGCCTTCCTCAATTTTTCCTACATTTAACATTGATACGAGTCTCCTATATTTAAAATGTTCTTCATTTATCAGATGGGCAGATCTGTCTGCTTTATATTCAAACCTGAATCTCCAGCAATGTCAGGATCAATGCCATGCGCACATATCGCCCATACTGCACCTGATCAAAATACACCGCCCTTGGATCGTCGTCCACCTCCACGGAAATCTCGTTGACACGGGGAAGGGGATGAAGCACCAGCATGTCCGGGCGGGCTTTTTTCATTTTTGCCTTAGTTAAAATATAGAAATCCTTCAGGCGCACGTAATCCTCTTCATTGAAGAAACGCTCCCTCTGTACGCGGGTCATATACAGAAGGTCCAGATCACCGATGGCGGCTTCCAGGTCAATCACTTCCTCAAAGGGAATATTCTGATCCTTCAGCTCCTCCCGCACGTAGCTGGGAATGCGCAGCTCCTCCGGGGAAATAAACACAAAGCGAATATTGTCATAGCGCATCAGGGCATGTACCAGAGAGTGAACAGTGCGGCCAAACTTGAGATCACCGCAAAAGCCGATGGTGAAATTATTTAACCGGCCCTTCAGAGTGCGGATGGTCAGCAGGTCGGTCAGTGTCTGCGTGGGGTGCTCATGGCCGCCGTCGCCGGCGTTGATTACCGGAATTCTGGATTTGGAGGCCGCCACCATGGGCGCGCCCTCCTTGGGGTGGCGCATGGCGCAGATGTCCGCGAAGCAGGAGACAGTGCGGATGGTGTCCGCCACGCTCTCGCCCTTGGCGGCGGAGGAGGAGTCAGCGGAGGCAAAGCCCAGCACCTGGCCGCCCAGGGAAAGCATGGCGGATTCAAAGCTCAGGCGTGTCCGGGTGGAAGGCTCATAAAAGCAGGTGGCCAGAATTTTGCCGTCGCAGGCGTGAGCATATTTGGCCCGGTTTTTCTGAATGTCATCCGCCAGGTCGAAGAGCTGTTCCAGCTCCTCAACGGAAAAGTCCAGAGGTTTCATCAGATGTCGCATATTTTTCATACTCCTTTTTTCATTTCAAAGTTCATAAAGAAAGGACCGTAGAAAACTACGATCCCTTTATTGTCATGACAGGAATGTCAGTAAATCGGAAACACCCTTCTTGTGGGGAACCGCTGGCGTTTCGGCGGCATAGCCAAGAGGAATCAGGGCGGCCACTTCCTTTGTTTCATCCAGGCCAAGCAGCTCAGCAGTCTTATCATAATCAAAGATTCCGAGAATCACACTGGACAGCCCCGCATCGTAAGCCGCGTTGCAGAAGGCTCCGGCACTGATTCCCGCATCATACATCTGCCAGGCTCCTTCCTTTTTGGTGGAAAAGGAGCCATCCCGCTCATAGCCGCTTCGCTTTGTGATGAAATACTGTACCATCAGCACGGGAGCGCTTCTGATAATATCGCCATTGTGCGAATACTGGCCGGTACACTCTGCCGCAATGCGCTCCTTTAATTCTCCGGTTACCGCCGCATAGCGGGTGATCTGGGTATTCTTCCAGCTGGGAGAGTAGCTGACGGTGTCAATGATATCCTCAATCAGCTTCGGATCCACTTCTCTGTCAGTGAACTGACGGACACTTCGCCTGGTCTTCAGGCATTCCTTTACTTCCATAAGATGTCCTCCTTCTGAAGTTTGTAATGATGCGGCGGCTGAAAGACAGGCATTGGCTTCCGGTGCCGCAATATATCCTGTATCTGGTTTTGCCTTTCTGTAGTATAGCAAAATCGATTTCAGGTTTCAATGAGAAAATGATTTTTTGCATACCGGATAAACAATCTTTCGGTTTTGGATAATAACTGGTTCTTTGAATAAGCGAGGCACAGATCAAAGGGAACGCAAGGGGATAGCGGTATGACAGCAACGGAATCACCGGCAAAAAAATGAGCAGTCTGTCTGGAGACAACAGTGATTCCCAGGCCTTTTTTTACAAAATCCAGAATGGTATAAAAGGAAAGAAAGCGTCCGACGATATTTTCAGAAGAAAGAGAGAAGCCTTCTTTGTTAAAAAGCGTTTCTATGAAGTTGGAAACGAAGGTATCTGCCTTAAACAGAATAAATTTCTCATTTTGCAGTTGATCAAGGGTGAGCTTTGACTGCTGTGCCAGTCGATGGTTTTGAGAAAGCGCTACGCACATTTCGTCTGTTATAATTGGTATTGTGGTGCAGTGCCCTGGCAGGAGAGCTGGAACCCGTGCGATAATAATAGAACATCTTTGCTCCGTGAGTGCTGAAAGCAGAAGTTCATCATCAGCAGAAAAAAGAGAGAACCTGATTTCGGGATAATGCGAGGAAAATTCGGAAAACAGTTCTGTAAGTCCATATTGTGATAAAGCAGGGGTTGAGCCAATTTTTAATAAGGCAGAATCTACAGCTTTTTGCTGCTGAAGCTTTTCCAGATACGATTTCTGATGTTCAGCGATTGCGATGGCATCTGGCAGGAAAAGCTTTCCATATTCTGTCAGCTCCAGCTTTCTTGTAGAGCGGATAAACAATGCTTCATCCAGCTCCTTTTCCATATACTGTATATGCTTTGAAAGACTGGCCTGAGATATAAAAAGGCGTTCAGCCGCTTCAGTATAGTTCATTGTTTCACATAAAGTTACAAATTCATGGAAATAATTAATATTCATATATCCGCCCATTCACATTATGATTAACGACAAAATATTTGCCTTTCAATATAAACATGATATAAATTCCTGTATTCATCCTATCATAATTCATAAATAAATTTCAATAGAATTCAGATTAAAATTATAATGTTTTGGAATAAATGAAGCGGAAAATGGAATTGCGTGGAGAAAAACGGGAATGTTATAATCTGATAAAGTTTATTATATTTTATTAAGAAAGGACAGGACGATGGGTAAAGTGAAACAGAATGAAGGAAAAGATATCAAGATGAAAATGGCAACGGAGCCGATGGTTCCTCTGGTTATAAGTGTATCTTTGCCTCTGGTAATTTCATTGCTTGTTCAGGCATTGTATAATTTGGTAGATTCATTTTTTGTGGCAAGGATCAGCGAAAATGCTCTAACGGCAACCTCGCTGGCGTCGCCAATTCAATTATTGATGGTGGCAGTTTCAGTAGGAACGGGCGTGGGCATTAATTCGTTGTTATCCCGCAGCCTTGGAGCAGGAGAAAAAGAAAAAGTGAATCTGACTGCAACGACAGGTTTGCTTCTTGCAATTATATCCAGCGTGGTATTTATGTGTTTCGGACTTTTTTTCAGCCGGTATTTTCTTTGTGCGTATACAAATGATGTTGATCTTTTAAACCAAAGCTATAGTTATCTTTCAATCTGCACCGTATTCTGTTCGGGCATTTTTGTGGCGGCGGCGGCGGAACGTATGCTCCAGGCTACAGGAAAAAGCATATACAGTATGTGTGCGCAGGTCTCTGGAGCTGTCTTAAATTGCGTACTGGATCCCATTCTGATTTTCGGGTATTTTGGCTTTCCTGCCATGGGGGTGAAAGGTGCAGCGATAGCGACAGTGACCGGACAGTGGGTTGCTGCGATTCTGGCAATGATTTTAAATCTTCGGTTGAATAGAGAGATACGTTTTGATTTCAAAAACTTCAAGTTTAAAAAAGAGATTGTAAAGGGAATATATAAGGTTGGTGCACCGGCTATGCTGACAAATGGAATTATCAGTATACAGACAATCTGTATCAACAAACTGTTGATAGATTATTCGGCGACAGCGGTTGCCTTTTTCGGACTGTATCACAAAATTCAGACCTTTGTTATGATGCCGAACAATGGTTTTGCACAGGGACAAATCCCAATCGCTGGTTTTTCGTATGGCGCGAAACGGGGAGACCGGCTGATGGAAGTGTTCTATGTTACGATTAAAATATGCTTTGTAGTCATGCTGGCGGGGACGTTGCTGTTTGAATTTTTACCGGAACAGATATTGCTTTTGTTCAGCGCAAGTGATGAGATGCTGGAGATAGGTGTTAGCGCCTTGAGAATTCTTGCCAGTACTTTTATTCTGGTCTCCGCGGTTACTGTCATTGGTCAGCTGCTTACGGCTATAGGAAATGGAATGGTTAACATGGTTTGCACCATTGTTCGGGGAATGCTTCCTCTTTTGCTTTTGCTTGTTATTGTAAAAACTGCAGATATAGGATACATATGGTATGCTTTCCCGTTTGCAGATCTGGTTGCGTTTGTTTTGGCATTGATTTTATTCAGACAGAGTTATAAAAAGGAAATCTATCCGCTGATGGAAAAGGGAAAACGCTGAGTATATATCGATCATGGAATGTCTGATAATTTATGATAATGTAAGAGCATCTTGTATTAAATAAAGCTTTTTGTTAAAATAATTTAAAACGCAGCATAAAATGTGGGATAAAGGATTGGAGAAGTAATGAGAACAGAATATATGCGGGAGTTTGTCACTCTGATAAAGGAAAATAATTATTTCAGGGCGGCTGAGAAGTCATACATCAATCAATCCACACTGTCGAAGCATATTCATATGCTTGAAACGGAAGTGGGAGCTGATTTGCTGTATCATAACGTGAAAAAGGTGGCGTTGACATCTCTGGGAAAGTCTTTTTATTTTTGTGCTGTAGAGATGCTTGAGATTTATGACGGATTTTTTCAGGAAATCATAACTGAGCACAAAAATGAACAGTCGGTATATATTGCGATTCCGTCACAGTCTGTAGAATACGGTGTGAGTAGATTTATTCTGGGATATGACAAGTTCGCGCCGGATTTTAATACGAGATTTTATGAATACGTATTAAGCGACAGATATGATGATCTTCTGTATGATAAAAAGGTAGATTTTCTGTTTTTGCGTCATACAGAGAAGATTGATAATCCTGAAGTGGAGGTTATCCCATTTGTGACGGATCGCATAGTGGCTGTGTTGCCATCGGATCATCCCCTTGCGGGAAGGCAGAAAATCACCCTCGAGGAAATTGCAAATGAAAAACTGATAGGGTTTTATGACCCGGATGGTGTTGTGAGCAAGCTTACATCAAAAATGTTCAGCCGAGCCGGTATTCCGTTAAAGTATGACTATAATATATCGCTTGGACCGACAATCATCGATCTTGTAAAAAAACATAAGGGTGTGTCAATACGCTCAAAAATGGTAACAGAATATCTGCAGGATGACGGAGTAGCACTGGTGGATTTTGATATGGAGTATAATATATATATTTCTATTCTTTACCGCGCTAATGAACCGATGACTCCTGCCAGGCAGAGCTTTCTTGATTTTATAAATCAGTCTGGTCTGATTCGGAACGAAAACAGTTATAGTGAACGACAAAAATAATTTGTCGCTCACTATAAAGAAAGACGGTGCACACAGTCGCGCAAGGAAGGCTGCTGGCGCAGCCCATGATTGACGTGATAGTAAACGGCATAAAGTCGTTTACAAAAAAAGAACAGTATTGAGGCGGTAAGAAAAGCTATGCGCGGAAGAGGCTTTTCTTGCTGCCTTTATTTTTGCGGATATTATTCAGCAGACAGTTCATTTTAATTCCATGGCAGAAAAATTGTCTTTCCAAACTTGAATTGCAAATTATGTCAGAATAAAGTACAATTTTTGACATAGAAATCAATCTTTTTTGTATAATCTGATGATGGTGAGCCGCGACGCATCAAACAGTCAATGATTAATTTTACGACAGGAGCTTCTCGTACACGGTATAAGTATGGGGAATGCCAGGGAGAGGAGGAGGATAAAGAATACACTACAAAATGGCGTGTGATATACAGGCCTTGGAGTAAAAAGAAACTGCAATTTTTAATGTTAACATGCTAAACACGATAGTAGACAGGGAGAAAGATATGAAAGTGAAAAAGTTAATCTCGTTGACCTTGGCGGCAATGATGGCAGCCATGAGTCTGACCGCGTGCTCACAGGGAACGTCAAGCACGGATACAGGAGCGTCAACCAGTTCTGAGTCCAGCGCGGAAGAAACTGAAAATACAGAAAGCACATCTGCTTCAGACGCCTCAGGAACGGCGTACATCGTGGCTGCTTCTAACAGTGACTGTGTGACGTTTGCACCCTGGGGCCAGCAGGGAGGAGGACGAAAGGCGGTCAGACGGGCGCTCTATGAAACATTAGTATATCTGAATGCAGATGGAAGCGTTTCCTATGATCTCGCAAAAGATATAGAGGAGGTATCAGAGGGGGTATATGACGTAACGATCTATGATTATATTGTTGATACGGCCGGCAACCCGATGACAGCTTCGGATGTTATATTCTCATTTGATAAGGCGAATGAAACGGGGCTCTATGCAGCATATCTGCAGGGTGTGAGTTATACGGAGATTGATGATTATACAGTCAGATTTACTTTTGAGGATGAGAAAATCGGCGGACTTTATACAATGCTTGACGCTGTATATATTGTTACAGAGGCAGCGTATGAGCAGTCGGGTGACGGCATGGCGTTGAATCCTATAGGAACGACTTCCTATGTCCTTGAGGATTATGTATCAGGTGCCAGCATTAAATTCAAGAAGGTAGATACTTATTGGCAGACAGAGGATTTGACTATTGACGCACTCCAGGCAAATCTGGATGGCTTTGAGTGGGTGATTATTACTGAAAAGTCCCAGCATTCCATCGCGCTTGAATCCGGAGATATTGATTGCACCAACAGTCTGCTGGCGGCGGATTATGTAAACTTTATTAATGATGACGGTACAACGAAGGACGGTTATGACTATGTGGAAAGCGTCCATACGGGAATGTTGGCTATATCGTTTAACTGCAGTGATGAGAGCCTGTGCAGCGATGTAAATTTAAGGAAGGCAATCGCGTATGCAATTGATACAGCTGCAATGGTGTATGCGGGATATGGCAGCGCTGGAGTTGCAGCGGATTGCTTCTCATCTCCGGTTTATAAGGACTATGATTCATCATGGGAAGAGGATGACTATTTCGCTCAGAATCTGGAGTTGGCTAAGAGCTACCTTGAAAAATCTGATTATGCGGGTGAGGAGCTTGTGCTTTTATGCCAGAGCGATACCGAGGTCACAAGCCAAGCTACACTTATTCAGTCCTATTGCGAACAGCTGGGTATTACTTTGAAGATGGAGTATTATGATTCCAATCTTTATCAGACCTATAGAGATGATTTTACGTACTTTTATGACATTAATCTTGAGTACATAAACGCGACGAACTATACATATGAGTTGTTGAGTTTTCTGACTGACTATACATATGAAAATGGAACTTCCAGACTTCGTATTTCTGACGCTACACTGACAGAATTGTATGATCTGGCCTCATCAGCACAAACCTCCAGCGCGGAGACAGTTCAGAATATGTTTGATTATATCAATGATAACTGCTACGCGTTTGCTGTAGGATATTACACTCAGAAGGTGTTTTATGACAGCAATCTGATATCTGAGCTTGGAGTTACGGCAGACTATTTTAATCCGACGCCATATACATCAGTGCTGAACTGATCATAAGGGGGATTTTCCTTGAAAGAGGTGGCATGGCGTAGTATTTACCGCCATGCCACAATTTTAAAAGAAGCGATACTCAACGGGCATTTTTATAATTGGAGTACACAATAAATTATGTTCAGATATATATTAAAAAGATTATTATGGCTGATCCCCATAGTTATAGTAGTTGCAATAACTATTTTTACAATCATGTTCTTTGTACCGGGAGATCCTACATCCACATTGATAGGTACATCAGCGACGGAAGCACAGAGACAGGAGCTTCTGGAAAGTCTTGGGTTGACAGATCCCTATTTCGTACAGCTGGGAAGATTCCTGTACAACCTGTTTATAAAATTTGATTTGGGCAACTCCTATATTTATGGAAGCAGTGTGTCAACGGAATTAATGAACCGCTTGCCAATTACGGCGAGAATTGCCGTAATATGCTGCGTGTTGCAAGCTGCAATTGGTATCCCGATAGGAGTAAATGCCGCAGTACATCAGAATAGCCTGATTGACCGGATAACGATTGTGATTGCCATGATTGGACAGGCACTGCCGCAGTTCTGGGTAGGATTAATGCTTGTGATTTTGTTTTCCTTAAGGTTGAACATTCTTCCGTCCTATGGTGTATCCACGTGGCAGGGATATATCCTCCCCTGTACGGCAATCATTATCGGAGGTTTTGCCAATATAGCGCGCCAGACGAGATCACAAATGCTGGAGGTAATCCGTTCCGATTTTATTGTGACTGCCAGGGCAAAGGGAATACCAGAGAGAACGATAAGGTACAGATACGCATTGCCGAATGCGCTCATACCAGTGATCACGGGAATTGGTACACAATTTGGGAGAGCGCTTGGCGGAACTGTAGTTATAGAGACTCTTTTCTCCATACCGGGTGTGGGAATGTATCTGGTGGATGCCATAAGTCAACGGGATTATCCTGTTGTAAGGGGAGGAGTGGTGGTTTTGGCTATTCTTTTCAGTCTGATCGTATTGCTGACTGATATATCATACGCAGTTATCGATCCGAGAATTAAGGCACAATATGAAGGAAAAGGCAAAAGGAGGGCGAAAAAAGATGCCTGACAAAAACCAGAACTCTAAACTTGATCAGAATAAAACAAACAGACACTGGAAAGAAAGCAATCTGTATTTTACTATGTCCAGACTATTTCATAACAAATTGGCTGTAACTGGTATGTTAATCATATTAAGTCTGATTATACTGACCTTGCTTT
Source organism: Lachnospiraceae bacterium (assembly GCA_021199405.1). Classification (GTDB taxonomy): domain Bacteria; phylum Bacillota; class Clostridia; order Lachnospirales; family Lachnospiraceae; genus RGIG6307. The sequence continues at coordinate 16,119 of JAJQID010000026.1, read as the reverse complement.
ATCCAGTTATATGTAAATACAGCTATTCGCTGGTGGATCCGTTTAACGCATATCAGACGCCAAGCGCGGAGCATATTTTCGGAACAGACACGCTGGGACGTGATATATTTAGCAGAATTGTTTACGGTGTGCGATATTCCCTTTCGCTTGGTTTTGTTGCGGAGATGCTGGGACTTGCGATCGGAATTGTTTTTGGCTGCATAGCCGGTTATTTTGGCGGGATGGTGGACACTATTATATTGAGAATATGTGATGTAATACAGTCAATACCGGGAATTCTTCTTTGTATCTGCATATCACAGGTATTAGGCTCAGGATTTTTTTCCACAGTGCTTGCACTTTGCTTTACCGGTATACCACAGGTGGTAAGGCTGCTTCGGGCAAATATACTCAGTGTGAGAGAGCAGGAATTTGTCGAGGCGGCTCAGGCGATTACCTGTGGAAATATAAGAATTATGTTTAAGCATATACTTCCCAATTGCATAGCCCCGCTGATCATAAATTCATCGAACGGGATTGGGGGCAAAATAATGACATCAGCCAGCTTAAGTTTTCTTGGACTTGGGGTTCAGGAACCGTTGCCGGAATGGGGTGCGATGCTTTCCGCGGGAAAGAATTATTTCAGGTATTATCCGCACCTGGTCATTGTGCCTGGCATTTTTATAGCCATAACGATTCTGGCCTTTAATCTTATTGGGGACGGATTAAGAGATGCGCTTGATCCTAAGCTCAGGTCATAAACAGGAGGATAGTTCGACAATGGAAATGAAGAATAATAACGAGGAGATATTACATATCAATAACCTTGTTGTAGAATATTCCTCCGGGAAAGAAAAAGTTCATGCTGTAAATGATGTTTCATTTGGACTTGGGGGTGGAGAGACACTGGGGCTTGTGGGCGAGACTGGCGCAGGAAAAACCACAATAGCAAAATCCATCCTGAGAATTCTCCCGGACATGTCAGCAAAAATTCAGAGTGGAGAGATTATCTTCAATGGAGAGAATCTGCTTGAGTTGAGCGAACATCAGATGGGAAGGGTTCGAGGAAACTATATCTCAATGATATTTCAGGATCCAATGACTGCGCTGAACCCAATCATGCGTGTTGGAAATCAGATAGCAGACGGGATAAAGATACATCAGAATGTTACAAAAGCAGAAGCCAGAAAACAGGCTGAGGAGATGTTGGAAATGGTGGGAATCCCGAGGGAAAGATACGGAGATTATCCACATCAGTTCTCAGGAGGCATGAAGCAGCGAATAGTTATTGCCATAGCATTGGCCTGTCACCCGAAGCTTTTGATTGCAGATGAGCCTACATCAGCGTTGGATGTTACGATTCAGGCGCAGATAATGGAAATGATAAAGAAGCTACAAAATGAATCGGGAACAGCGATGATACTTATAACACATGATCTGGGAATTGTGGCGGAAAATTGTGACAGAGTGGCTGTTGTGTATGCGGGGCAGATTGTTGAATATGGAACGAAAAGAGACATTTTCAAGCGGACAGCCCATCCATATACCATGGGACTTTTTAAGGCGCTGCCAAATATGAATGAGGATACGGAAAGACTGATGCCTATAAGCGGTCAACCGGTTGATCCAACGAAGCTTCCGCAGGGATGCAGTTTTCATCCAAGATGTCAGTATGCGACGGAAAAATGCCGTACACAGGCCGTACCACTTATTGAGACAGAAGATGGTCATTTATGTAGATGCCATTACTGCAGAGAAAATCTGGATCGATTTCATCATTAATGGGTTTCTGGAAATCATATAAGCGAGGATAGTGCAATGACATTATTAGAAGTTGAAAATCTTCAGAAATATTTTAAAACGCCGAACGGCATGCTTCATGCTGTCGATGGAGTGTCGCTGTCTATTGAGAAAGGACATACTGTTGGAGTTGTCGGAGAATCCGGATGTGGAAAGTCTACCCTTGGCAGGACAATGATTCATCTTCAGGAGAGTACCGGGGGGAAAATAATATATCAGGGAGAGGATATTACTCATGTGTCCTCAAAAAAACTGAAGGAAATACGGACGAAAATGCAGATTATTTTTCAGGATCCATATTCGTTACTAAACGCACGCATGTCAGTGAAAGATACGGTAGAGGAACCGCTGAAGCTGGCCAGGCATCTCCGAGGCGCCGAACTGGATGAAGAGGCCCGGCGTCTTATGGAACTGACCGGTATAGACAAAAGAATGTGGTTGAGCTATCCGCACGAGCTTGATGGCGGAAGGAGACAGCGAGTGGGAATTGCCAGAGCGCTTGCCATGAATCCGGAGTTTATTGTCTGTGACGAGCCTGTTTCGGCACTGGATGTATCAATTCAGGCACAGATACTTAATCTTTTACAGGATATCCAGGAAGCCAGAGGGCTGACCTATATGTTTGTGACCCATGATATGTCTGTGGTAAAGCATATCGCGACAAACATATGCGTTATGTATCTTGGAAAGGTAGTGGAATTTTCAGAAACAAAAGCTTTGTTTTCAAACCCGATCCATCCTTATACAAAGGCATTGCTTTCGGCAATTCCATCAACTGATATCGATCATCCGACGCAGCGGATTATATTAAAAGGGAAAATAACATCACCGATTGACCCTGCTCCTGAGTGCTGTTTTGCTGCAAGATGTAATTATGCCTGCGACAGATGCAGGAGACCTCAGGAACTCCGAAAAATGGGAAACGGACACATGGTGGCGTGCTGTCGGGCGGAAGAGCTTGGCTGAGCGCATGCAGGGCATGTTATTCCGGTTACTGACGAGTAATAGAATATTAATGATGAGGACATGAACATAATGAATAGACATTATACACTTTATGCCGGTTCTGGCAGACAGGAAATTTCTTTTCCTCAGGAAATTTTTCCTACATGGGAAGGATACACAGGAGTGCATGATAACCCTTCTGTAGAGGTTATTTATATAGAGTGTGAAGAAAAGTTTTGTCTTGTTAATTTTGAATTGGTTTCGTTGAATGCCCAGATTCCCTCATACAAGGCAATCGTATCCAGCCTGTTTGATATGCCAGAGGAAAATTGCTGGATATGTGTGTCGCATGTTTTGCCGACACCTCATGCCTGGGATACCGAACATACAAAAACCAAGGAAGATGAGCATAAAAATGCCGTGATGCTCACCGCTATTGAAAAAGCATTGGTAACAGCCATAACACAGGCGAAGGTGTCAAAGACAGAGGCATTATTTGGCTTCGGTGTGGGTCAATGTTATGGAAATATAAACAGAAATGTCAAAACTGCTGATGGCTGGTGGCTTGGGGAGAATGAAGAGGGGCCAGTGGACAGGACGGTGTCAGTATTTCGTTTTGAGAGAATGGATGGGACTCCGATTGCAATATTATTTAATTATAATGCGCAGGCGTCTGTACTGGATGATGTGTATACATTAAATAATGAAAGACTTATATCCAGCGATTTTATCGGAGTAGCCGGAAGGTTTGTGGAAAATGAGCTTGGAAATGGAGTCGTGGCTGCATATCTCCTTGGAATCGGAGGGGATCTTGCTCCGGCGGCGAAGGGATATAGAAGCATTGTTGGGAAAGATGGAAAGCGTATTATAAAGGAAGCAAGAGATAATGCCTATATGCTGGCGGAAATGCTTGGGGAACGGTTGGGACAGGAGGTCCTGAGAATTGACGAAAGGATATCCTGCGCCCCTCTGGATGGGCCTCTGAAATTGATGCATCGGGCGGTTACTCTGAAGGGACAGGTTATTCCTCCTACTGAGACTATTATACCGAGGAATGAGTATCGGTATATTCCTGCGGAGGATGTTACTACACCGGTTGAGGCGGTAAGCATAGGAGATGCGGTATTGCTTGGTATCAAACCGGAAATGTGCTGCAGAAGTCTTCAGTATATTAAAGAAAAATCACCATTCATGAAGCTTGCAGTTATGACCTTTGTAAACGGAGGCGCAAAGTATATGCCAGAAAGCGATATGTATGATATGATTACATTTCAGGCGATGAATTCGCGTTTTGCGAAAGGCTCCGCGGAAATATTCAGAGATCAGGTTGTACATATGCTGGAGGAGTTTTATATATCGCTGGGGAATTGAACCTTCGAAGATAATCAACTCAAACTTCCCATGGAATTCTAAGGCATAATTTAATGGGAAGTTTGAGTATTTCAGCAAGTATTTAATTTTGTAAAGCAGCAATCTCTATATTTTCGTGATAATCTATTTTTTTCAAAATCATTTCTAAAAAATTCCTGATTTTTATACAAACTACAAATTTGGAAGATTTTCAGGCCAAATGATATCCGTAATGCCAAAATTGTCGTTAATAACAGAATATGAAACTTAGTGTATATGTATTTCCATGAAAAGATGATATCCACTCTTGCAAATTTGCGAAGCTGTGCTAAACTGAAAATCGCTGCTGCTGTTCACAGTCAGTTCAAATTCATAAACAGAATCATCAGGTTCATTTGCAGGGAACAGGGAACAGTAAAAAGGTATTACGGCAGCAAAGCAGGCTTCGGAGGCGGGCGGCATGAATTACAGACAGACCATGGAATATATAGAAGCGCTTTCCCGGTACGGTTCCGTGCTGGGACTGGCTAATATGGAGCGATTGTGCTCGGCGCTGGGGCAGCCCCAGGAGAGTCTGCGAATCATCCATGTGGCGGGCACCAACGGGAAGGGCTCCACGGTGGCGTATCTGACCTCCATTCTGCAGGCAGCAGGGTATCGGGTGGGCACTTACACCTCCCCCACCATCAGCGACTATAGGGAGCGCTTTTGTATCAACGGCCGTATGATTTCTCAGAAAAATCTCTGTGAATATATGAAGCGAATGAAGGAGGTATGTGAGGAAATCACCTCTCAGGGCTTTCCTCACCCCACAGTTTTTGAGGTGGAGACTGCCATTGCTTTTTTATATTTTCAGGAAAAAAACTGCGATTATGCAGTGCTGGAGGTGGGCATGGGCGGCGCTGACGATGCTACCAACATTATTCAGCATCCTGTTGCCTGTGTGTGGGCCTCCATCAGTATGGACCACATGGCAATCCTGGGCAAAACACTGGGAGAGATCGCTGCGGTAAAGGCGGGGATAGCCAAACCGGGGGCAGTTTATGTAACAACTAATCAGAAGCCGGAAGCAATGGCGGAGCTGAGGAAAGCGGCGGAGGCAGCAGGCGGTTCGGAGCTGATCCTCGCCGACAGTGCCCAGGCCAGAATCCGCAGTGAGAACCTGACCTCCCAGCAGTTTGATTACATGGAGCTGAAAAAGCTGAAAATCCATCTGGCAGGCAGACACCAGATTGCCAACGCGGTGCTGGCGGTGGAATGTATTCGACAGCTGCGGATCAGAGGGCTGAAAATATCAGACCAGGCCATATATGACGGGCTGGACCAGACCCGCTGGCCGGGGCGGATGGAGGTCATCGGAAAGCATCCTCTGTTTGTGCTGGACGGAGCCCACAATGAGGACGCGGCGGCCCGGCTGGCGCAGAATATTGAAATTTATTTTACAAATAAGAGAATTATCTATATAATGGGGGTGCTCGGGGATAAGGAATATGAAAAAATCCTGGCGCGCACCGCCCGATACGCGGATCATATTCTGACGATTACTCCTCCGGAGAATCCGAGGGCTCTGCCGGCGCTGGAGCTGGCACAGACCGCCCGGCAATATCATGACAGGGTGACCAGCACGGCAAGTCTGGAGGAGGCAGTGGAGCTGGCCCATTTGCTGGCCGGCCGGGAGGATGTGATTCTCAGTTTTGGCTCCCTGTCATATCTGGGGAGGATGAAGCGGGCGTATCAGGAATTTCAGGAACGGAAACTTAAGAAAACTTCTGTCTGAAAACAGAATCAGGGGGATATACATGGATCAGGAAAAAATACAGCAGGCAGTCACATTATTACTGGAAGGAATCGGCGAGGATCCGAACAGGGAAGGCCTTCTGGAGACGCCTGCCCGGGTTGCCAGAATGTATGAGGAGATCTGCGGCGGCCTGACGCAGGATGCGTCACAGCACCTGCACAAGACCTTTCAGACCCAGAGCAGCGAGCTTGTGCTGGAAAAGAATATCACTTTTTATTCCCTGTGCGAGCACCATCTGCTGCCCTTTTATGGAAAAGCCCATATTGCCTACGTTCCGGATGGAAAGGTGGTGGGCCTGTCCAAGCTGGCCCGCACGGTGGAAGTGTACGCCAGAAGACCTCAGCTGCAGGAGCAGATGACTGCTCAGATCGCGGACGCCATTATGGAGCATCTTTCGCCGAAGGGAGTGATGGTCTGTCTGGAGGCAGAGCATATGTGCATGACCATGCGGGGCGTTCAGAAGCCCGGCGCTCAGACGGTGACTAATGCCTTCCGCGGGGTGTTTGAGACGGATGAGAGCCTGAGGCAGGCGGTTTATTTTCAGCTGTCCAGGGGGTAAGAATGGATCGGGTCAATCAGATTTTTCATCATCCAAAATTTCAGGAATATGTGTTTCAGAATGCAAAATGTGAGTGGAAGCGGGAGTTTTGCAGGCACAATCTGTCCCATTTTATGGACGTAGCCAGGATTGGCTATATATTAAATATGGAGGAGGGCTACGGCTTTTCCAGAGATATCATTTACGGAGCCGCCCTGCTGCATGATATCGGCAGGTTCGTTCAGTATAAAGAGCGCAGACCTCATGCTCTGGTCAGCGCTGAGCTGGCGCCGGAAATACTGGCGGACTGCGGTTACAGCGAGGAGGAGAGCAGCCTGATTGTCAGCGCCATAGCCACCCACAGTGACAAAAGCCTTACGGGGGAGCGGACCCTGAACGGCCTGCTGGCCCGGGCGGACCAGATGTCGAGAGCCTGTTATGGCTGTACGGCGACGGAAAAGTGTGACTGGAGCGATGAGAGAAAGAATGCGCGAATCGAGTGGTAGCACTTAAACGCGAAATTGCCGGTCAGAGAAGGAAAAGAGGTTCATGATTTGATAAATAAGATGATCATCGGGAAAAAAGAATTCCTCTTCGGAGAGCACACTTATATTATGGGTATTCTGAATGTAACGCCGGATTCCTTCTCCGACGGCGGCAGCTACAATACGCTGGACGCTGCCCTTCGGCAGGCAGAAAGGCTGGAGAAGTCCGGCTGCGATATTCTGGATATCGGCGGAGAGTCCACCAGACCCGGTTATACGAAGCTATCCGATGGGGAGGAGATCGAGCGCGTGGCGCCGGTGATTGAGGCAGTCAGCGCCCGGTTTGATCTGCCCATCTCTCTGGATACCTACAAAGCCGGGGTAGCCCGGGCGGGGCTGGAGGCCGGAGCGGATCTGATTAACGATATCTGGGGGCTGCGCTATGACGATGGACAGATGGCACAGGTGATCGCGCAATACGATGTACCCTGCTGTCTGATGCACAACAGGCAAAAAGCGGAATATGGAAATCTGATTCCGGAAATCATTGACGACCTGAAAATAACACTGGAAATTGCACAGAAAGCCGGAATCAAACGGGACAAAATCATTCTGGATCCGGGCGTGGGCTTTGGCAAGACCTGTGAGCACAACCTGCAGGTGCTGGCTCACATGAAGGATTTACGCGATCCGGAAGCGGGCGGTCTGGATTATCCCTGGCTTCTGGGCGCCAGCAGAAAATCCGTGATTGGGCTGACTCTTGACCTTCCTGCAGACGAGAGGGAGGAGGGCACTCTTGTGACTACAGTCATGGCGGCGGAGGCCGGCTGGCAGTTCGTCAGGGTTCATGACGCGGAGAAAAGCGCACGGGCCATCCGCATGACGGAGGCGATATTGGGGAGCCGGCAGCGAGTGGAGGAAATATGGATCAGATAGAAATCAGGGATCTGGAGGTGTATGCTTATCATGGCGTCTTTCCGGAGGAAAAGGAAAAGGGACAGCTTTTTTATGTGACAGCAGTTTTGCACACGGATCTGCACCCTGCGGGAGCAGCGGATGATTTGACCCTGTCCACCCATTACGGGGAGGTGGCGCTGACCTTAAAAAATGCCATGGAATCCTGGAGCTTTGACCTGATCGAGGCGGCGGCGGAACACTGCGCCAGAGAGGTTTTGCTGGCCTATCCCCTTGTTCGCAGTATTGATCTGAAGGTCAGCAAACCCCATGCGCCCATCCCGGCGCCTTTTTCGGATGTGTCTGTCACCATTCACCGGGGCTGGCGGCAGGCTTTTCTGGGGCTTGGCTCCAATATGGGGGATTCCGAGGCAATATTGAAGGGCAGTGTGGAGGCGCTTTCTGCCGACCCCTTGATTCGAGTGGTGAAAATCTCAGACTGGATTGTCACAAAGCCATACGGGGGCGTGGAACAGGATGATTTTTTGAACGGCGCGGCTCAGATTGAAACTTTGTATACACCTCAGGAGCTGTTGCAAAGGCTGCATGCCATTGAGGCGGACTATGGCCGCACCCGGGAAATTCACTGGGGCCCGCGTACCCTGGACATGGACATTCTGCTTTTTGAAAATGTGATTATGGATACGGAGGCATTGACTATTCCCCACAGGGATATGTGCAATCGTGACTTTGTACTCCGGCCCATGGCACAAATTGCGCCATACGTGCGTCATCCGGGTAATCAGCGCACCATGGAGGAATTGCTGTCACAGGTTGTGCAGAGTACCGCAGAGTAGAACGGCCGCTGCATTTTTTTGGGAACCTGTGGCGGTTTTGTAAAATATAAGAAAAAAATAAATTTTTGCGAATACCCTTTTCGGCTTTGTTTTTTTATGCTAGACTATATTCAATTATTGCTTAAGAACAGGAGACCACGACTATGAAGAGAATCATGCTGAAGCTGAGCGGCGAGGCTCTGGCCGGTGAGAAGCGGACGGGCTTTGACGAGGAAACTGTAAGGAAGGTAGCGCTGCAGGTGAAGGAGCTGGTGGATGATGGCTTTGAGGTGGGCGTTGTCACCGGAGGCGGCAATTTCTGGAGAGGACGGACCTCAGAGAATATTGACCGCACCAAGGCGGATCAGATCGGGATGCTGGCTACGGTGATGAACTGCATCTATGTTTCCGAAATTTTCCGCTCCGTGGGAATGAAAACAGCGGTGCTTACTCCCTTTGAGTGCGGTTCCTTCACCAAGCTTTTCTCCAAGGATCGGGCCAATAAATATTTTGGTAAGGGCATGGTTGTATTTTTTGCAGGCGGCACCGGCCATCCTTATTTCTCCACGGATACCGGCGTGGTGCTCAGAGCCGTGGAGGTGGAAGCCGACGTGATTCTGCTGGCCAAGTCCATTGATGGTGTGTATGACTCAGATCCGGCCAAAAATCCGGACGCGAAAAAGTATGACGAGGTTACCATTGACGAGGTCATTGCCAGAAATCTTCAGGTGGTGGATATGACCGCCTCTATTCTGGCCCGCGACAACCATATGCCCATGTGGGTGTTCGGCCTGAATGAGGAGAACTCTATCGTCAATACCGTGAAGGGAAATTTCAGCGGAACCAGGGTGACTGTGTAAAGCTGTCTCAGGGATGAAAGTAATTCAAGCTGAGCGTTACTAATAAAAACGGACATGTCCGCTGATGCGGACATGATTCCGCAAACCAGGAGGAAAATATGGACACAACATTAAATTCTTATGAAGAGAAAATGCAGAAATCCGTGGATTATCTGATCAGTGACTTTGCGGCGGTCAGAGCCGGCAGAGCCAACCCCAATGTGCTGAATAAAATCAGAGTAGATTATTATGGTGTTCCCACCCCTGTTCAGCAGGTGGGCAACATATCGGTTCCGGAGCCGCGCGTCCTTCAGATCGCGCCCTGGGACAAATCCCTGATCAAGGCCATCAAGAAGGCAATTATGACTTCGGATATTGGAATTAACCCCATGGATGACGGCTCCGTGATCCGCTTGATTTTCCCGGAGGTGACAGAGGAGCGACGTAAAGAGCTTTCCAGGAGCATCCGTAAAAAAGGGGAGGATCAGAAGGTGGCGGTGAGAAATACCCGCCGCGACGGCAATGATGCTGTCAAAAAGGCGCTGAAGGCCAGTGAGATCTCCGAGGATGAACAGAAGAGTCTGGAGGAAAAGCTGCAGAAGATGACAGACAAATATATAAAGGAAATTGACAGACTGACCGAGGAGAAGGTTAAGGAGATCATGACTGTATAGAGCGGATTGGGAGACGTCACGGAATAAACTGTTCATGACGTCTCCTTCAAAGGACACCCGATTGCCATGGTGTCCTTTTTGTGCGATTGTGAGGATTTTATGCCGGAAGAGAGAAAAGTACCGCAGCACATTGCCATTATTCTGGATGGCAACGGGCGCTGGGCCAAAGCAAAGGGGCTTCCCAGAAATGCCGGGCATGTTCAGGGTGCCAAAAACGTGGAGACCATCTGTGAGACCGCTTATAAAATGGGTGTTCAGTATCTGACTGTTTATGCCTTTTCCACGGAAAACTGGTCCAGACCTCAGGATGAAGTGGACGCATTGATGAAGCTGCTGCGCAATTATATGAAAACCTGTGTGAAAACAGCTGAAAAGAATAATATGTGTGTGAAGATCATCGGCGACAAAACCCGGCTGGATCAGGACATTCAGGACAGCATCGCGGCGCTGGAGGAGGCTTCCAGAGACAATACCGGCCTGCATTTTACGGTTGCCATTAATTACGGAGGCCGGGACGAGATCCGTCGGGCAACGCAGAAAATTGCGGCCGAGGTGACGGAGGGAAAGCTCAGGACGGAGGATATCACGGAAGAGGTGGTTGCCAGTTATCTGGACACAGGCAATACGCCGGATCCGGATCTGATGATTCGCACCTGCGGGGAATTGAGAATCTCCAATTTCCTGCTGTGGCAGTTGGCCTATTCGGAGCTTTATGTGACGGAGGTTCCCTGGCCGGATTTTGATAAGAAAGAGCTGGAAAAGGCTATTGATGCATATAATCATAGAGTCAGAAGGTTTGGCGGACTGTGAGGAGGAATAGGCATGTTTTGGATCAGGCTGGCGAGCAGTGTGGTGATCGTGATCGTTATGGCCGCGTCCCTGAAGCTGGGGGGCGTTGTTTTAAATGTCCTGCTTTGTCTGGTTTCCCTGGAAGGACTGAAGGAAATGCTGCAGGCGGTCGGCGTACATAAGCGGGAGAACAGGGCGCTGGAGACCGTTGCCTTCCTGGGAACGGCTGCCATCTATGCGGTGCTGGCGGTGCAGTCCTGCATGGGATATCTGACGGATAATGTGACTGCAATTTACGGGATTCTGATATTTACCGTTATTTTGCTGCTTGCGGTGTATGTACTGCGGTTCCCGTTTTATCATGCCGCCCAGATCATTCCTGTGGTTTTTTCCTTTGTATATGTGCCGGTGATGCTTTCCTTTATCAGCCTGACCAGCGCCATACCTGATATTGGTCACAAGGCGGTGTGGCTGATTTTTGTCAGCGCCTGGGGCAGCGATACCTGCGCTTATTGCGTTGGCCTTCTGACCGGGAAGACCATCGGCAATCACCAGGCCTTTCCAAAGCTCAGTCCTCATAAATCCATAGAGGGCTGTATCGGTGGAATTGTGGGAGCGGCACTTCTGGGGGCGCTCTTTGGCACCCTGCTATTCGGGGAAGAATATGCCGCCGCAGTGGCCTTTGTCAGCGGCGTGGGCAGTGTGATTTCCCAGTGTGGAGACTTGGCTGCTTCTGCCATCAAGAGAGATTTTGATATCAAGGATTATGGAAAGCTGATTCCCGGCCACGGCGGGATACTGGATCGTTTTGACAGTGTGATTTTCACGGCGCCCTGTGTGTATTTCCTGATGTGTCTGCTGCCGGGATTTGCTTTTTAAGGTTTTAAAGGCTTTTGACCGGCCGTTTGCAGAGAAAAATGGTTAAAAGGGTTAACGAAAATCCCGCGAAAAAGGGAGTGATTGATGATGAAAAAAATAGGCATTCTTGGTTCTACCGGCTCCATTGGAACTCAGACTCTTGATATTGTCCGCGCCAATCCGGAGCTGCAGGTGGAGGTGCTGGCGGCCGGCAGAAATGTAGATCTCATGGAAAAGCAGGCCAGAGAGTTCTCACCGAAGCTGGTGGTCATGTGGGAGGAGAAGGCTTACGAGGAGTTGAAGACCCGTCTGGCGGACACGAATATCCAGGTACGTCTGGGGATGGAGGGGCTGATTGAGGCGTCCACCCTTCCGACAGTGGAGATTCTTGTCACAGCCGTCGTGGGAATGATTGGCATTCGTCCTACCATCGCGGCCATGAAGGCGGGCAAGAACATTGCTCTGGCCAACAAGGAAACTCTGGTAACAGCCGGCCACATTATTATGCCTCTGGCGAAAGAGATGGGGGTATCCCTTCTGCCTGTGGACAGTGAGCACAGCGCCATTTTTCAGTCTCTGCAGGGAAATCGACAGAATCGGATTCACAGGATTCTGCTGACAGCCTCCGGCGGTCCCTTCCGTGGCAGAACGGTTGATCAGCTGCGGAATGTGCAGGTGGAGGATGCCTTAAAGCATCCCAACTGGACCATGGGGCGTAAGATTACCATTGATTCCGCTACTCTTGTCAATAAGGGGCTGGAGGTTATGGAAGCAAAATGGCTCTTTAACGTGGACTATGATCAGATTCAGGTGGTGGTGCATCCGCAGAGTGTAATCCACAGTATGGTGGAATATGAGGATGGTGCGATTATGGCTCAGCTTGGCACGCCGGATATGAAACTGCCCATCCAGTATGCGCTGTTTTACCCGGACAGGAAACCTCTGACGGGGGAACGGCTGGATTTTTACCGGCTTGGACAGATGACCTTTGAAAAGCCGGACACAGATACCTTCCGGGCGTTAAAGCTGGCGGTAAGCGCGGGCCGAACCGGGGGCACCATGCCGACGGTATTTAATGCGGCTAATGAGATGGCGGTCTCCTTATTTTTACAGAAGAAAATCTCATTTTTGCAGATCACGGATATCATCGAGACCTGCATGGAGCGGCATACGCCGCTTCCCAATCCGGATGTGGAGGAGATCCTTTTCGCGGAGCAGGAGACCTACGCGCATATTAGCGAAAAATTGAACAGATTCTAGTCAGGGAGGACAGTATAATTTGTCTATACTCATATTTATCATTATTCTGGGGGTATTGCTGATTTCTCACGAGGGGGGACATCTGCTGGTCGCCAAGATGAACGGGATTCATGTGGTGGAGTTTATGATTGGCATGGGCCCGAAGATCGCTCAGTTTGAAAAGGGCGGCACCATCTATTCCCTGAGGGTTCTGCCTATTGGCGGCGCCTGCGTGTTTGAGGATGATGTGACGCAGGAACAGGGACAGCAGGAGAAGGTGGCTGAAGACCCTGTGCTGGAGGATAAAAACGACGTCCCGAGAGGAAAGTTTTTTAATGATGCCTCTCTGGGCGCCCGGTTTGCCACAGTAGTGGCGGGACCCCTGGCCAATATTATTCTTGCCTTTATTTTTAGCGTATTTATTGTCAACTTTTCTCTTACAGATCTGCCGGTGGTGGTCAGCGTGATGGAGGGCTATCCTGCCGAGGAGGCAGGAATTGAGGCAGGAGATACTATTATTTCTGTCAATGGAGAGAGAGTTTACCTGTACCGGGAGGTGTCGGTGATCTCCCAGTTGAACCGGGGGAATGAGTACACCATCGTGGTGGACAGAGACGGAGAACGGCTGACCTATACCTTTTCGCCAATGTATGACGAGGAGGAGGGCCGGTATTATATGGGCATCACCGGCGGGGAATATGTTCAGTTCACCGGCCTGAAGGCAGTGCAGTACGCGGTGTATGAGGTGCGGTATGCGGCCACCTCTGTCTATAAAAGCCTTTTACAGATCATTCAGGGGCAGGTCAGCAGTGAGGATGTGTCCGGTGTGGTCGGCGTTGCCAACCTGGTCAGCGAGACCTACGATGAGGTAAAGACCGCTGGCTGGCTCTCAACCCTTCTGACAATGATGAACCTGGCAGCTCTGCTCAGCGTCAATCTGGGAATTGTCAATCTCCTGCCCATCCCGGCGCTGGACGGCGGCCGCATCCTCCTGATGGCCATAGAATTGGTCCGGGGCAAGCCCATTCCGCCGGAAAAAGAGGGCATTGTGAACACCATCGGCTTTGTGCTTCTGATGGTGCTGATGGTGTTCCTGTTCTTCAACGATATCAGGAATATCTTTTTCTAAAAGCAGTTTCTGACGGCAAGCAGGAAACAGCTGTAAACTTTTTATAATAGGATAAAGAACATGCGAGAACACACAAAAGTAGTCAAAATCGGAGACAGACTGATCGGCGGCGGCAACCCCATCCTGATTCAGTCCATGACCAACACTCCTACCGAGGACGTGAACGCCACCGTGGCGCAGATCCAAAGACTGGAGCAGGCAGGCTGCGAGATCATCCGCTGCACTGTTCCGACGAAGGAAGCGGCAGCCGCACTGCCGGAGATCAAAAAGCAAATCCACATTCCGTTGGTGGCGGACATTCACTTTGACTACCGGATGGCTCTGGCCGCCATGGAAAACGGCGCGGATAAGATTCGCATCAACCCTGGGAATATTGGCGACATAGACCGGGTAAAGGCGGTGGTAAGAGAGGCGAAGGATCGTCAGATTCCCATTCGCGTGGGCGTCAACAGCGGCTCTCTGGAAAAGAACCTGGTTGAAAAATATCATGGTGTCACCGCCGCAGGGATTGTGGAAAGTGCTCTGGATAAGGTGAAGCTGATTGAGGATCTGGGGTATGACAACCTGGTGGTCAGCATCAAATCCTCTGACGTTCTGATGTGTGTGGAAGCCCATGATCTGCTTTCAGAGCAGACAGATCATCCGCTGCATGTGGGGATCACTGAGGCGGGTACGGTCTGGAGCGGCAACATTAAATCTGCCATCGGTCTGAGCCTGATTTTAAGCCGCGGTATTGGCGATACCATCCGGGTTTCTCTCACTGGCGACCCGGTGGAGGAGATCAAGTCCGCCAAATTGATTTTGCGCACGTTGGGACTGAGAGAGGGCGGAATTGAGGTAGTGTCCTGCCCCACCTGTGGGCGCACCAAAATCGATCTGATCAGCCTGGCCAATCAGGTGGAGACCATGGCAGCGTCCTATCCGCTCAATATCAAGGTGGCAGTGATGGGCTGTGTGGTCAACGGACCTGGCGAGGCGAAGGAGGCAGATATCGGTATTGCCGGCGGAATTTCCGAGGGCCTTCTGATCAAAAAGGGGCAGATTGTAAAGAAGGTGCCGGAGGCTGAGCTGTTGGAAACTCTGCGTTACGAGCTGGATCACTGGGAGTCTGAGTGAGTCGGGAAGGGCTTTTCAAAGGACAGGGGAGTCATAATGGAAGAAAAGAAATTTCTGGAGGTTTTTCCATATTTAAAGCTGGAGGGCAGGCTGAAGGATGAGATGGAGCAGGTGAGCGTGACCCGGGTAGCCAGCGTGAAAAGCCAGAATCTTCTGCGTGTCTATATCAGAAGCTGCTTCCTGATTTCCAAGAGGGATATTTTCCAGGTGGAGGATATTTTAAATGGAATGCTCAGGTCCTACAGAGATTCCTGGCAGATCAAGATTTATGAGCGCTTTGATCTTAGCAGCCAGTATGACGCCAGAACGGTAATGGAGCTTTACCGGGATTCCATTCTGGAGGAGCTGAAGGCATACAGCCACGTCCTTTATATTTTATTTAAAAATGCAAAGATTACATATCCATCTAAAGGCCACATTCATGTGGAGATGGAGGATAATTGCATTGTACATATGCAGGAAAAAGAACTGCGGGCCATTCTGGACAAGGTATTCCTTGAAAGATGCGGGCTGGCAGTTTCTTTTACATACAGCTATAAAGAGATCAAAAGGGAAGAGGATGCGGAGGAAGACTTTTCTATTAATAAAAGAATTGAGGAAATCAGCCAGCGGAGGATGGCAGCCGGAGCGGAGAGTACGGCTTCGGGAGGCAGATTGGCAGGAAACAGCTCAGCAGGCGCGGCTTCAGGAGGAAGAGCCGCACAGAATGGAGCAGGTTCTGGAAAAGCATCGACGCGAAATGGCGGTTCGGAGCAGTCCTCTTCCTATAAAGAAAAGAGTGCGAATACTGCCCGGAATTCTTTTTCATCCGGAAGGACTGCAGCGGGAAACGGGGAAACGTCAGGCGGCA
>JAJQID010000176.1 GCA_021199405.1 Lachnospiraceae bacterium | reverse complement strand
AGAGTAAGTTCCACTTGTACCCCTTCAAAGTGGAAGTTAACTTTTCACTTCAGTTGTGATTTTTAATTTTTTGTGAAAAAAAAACTACCCCTTTCAAGAAATAGTATTTTGTGCTATGATGGACAAACGGGACGAAATGAGAAGTTTAAGGAGAATTTATGAAGAAAAACAGGAATCTGATCATCGCGATTGCAGCGGTGGCAGTTGTGGCCATTCTGATTGTTTACACGGCTGTTAATAATGGAAGAGCTTCCGTGGGAACGGATACGGCGGACAGTACCCAGACGGCGGAGAGTACAGACTCCTCCTCATCGGAGAGCGCGGATTCCACGCAGGAGGTTACGGTGGACAGTGATAATCCGTCAGCCAGCTCCTCTCTGGTGATCACGGTGACGGACGGCTCGGTCACTTCGCTTGCGGATTATCCGGTGGAGGATTATGTGACGCTGGGCGATTATATCGGAATGGAGCTTTCTGTTGCCGCTGTGGAGGAAGTGGATGATGGTTCCGTGACTGCTCTGGCGGAGAGCTATTTCAACTCCCTGGCTGTGGATTACGCGGCGGAGATGACAGCGGGCCAGCTGGTGGAGGAAGGGGATACTGCCAATATTGACTATACCGGCTATCTGGACGGTGAAGCCTTCGACGGCGGGTCTGCCGCGGGCTATGATCTGGTGATCGGTTCCGGCTCCTTTATCGACGGCTTTGAGGATGGTCTGATCGGTGTGGCCGTGGGCGATACCGTTGATCTGAATCTGACCTTCCCGTCAGATTATTCCAATAATCCCAGCCTGGCGGGCAAGGAAGTGGTGTTCACCGTGACGGTCAATTATGTGACTCCGGATATGACGGATGACAACGTGGCGGTGGCGACCGGCGGCAGCTACAGCACAGTGGAGGAGTTTGAGGAATTCTGCCGGTCCTACTTGGAATATTACGCCCAGTATGAATACCAGTCTGATCTGGATGCAGCGGTGATCGAGGCGGTGCTGCCTATCTGTACAGTGACGGAGGTGCCGGATTTCCTTTACAATATGCTGTATGAGAATCTGACGGCCAGTATTGAGTCCGAGGCGGCCGGTTATGGGCTGGACGGAGAAACCTACTGCTCTTATTTTACGGGAATGTCCATGGCTGAGTATGTGGTGCTGATGGCGGACGAGTATGCGCCGGAGGTCATGATTTTCCAGGCGATCGCCAATGCTGAGGGACTCAATCCCACGCAGGAGGAGCTGGATGAGCAGGTGGAGGCTTACATGACCTATTACGGCTATGAGACCGAGGAAGAGGTATATGAAAATATGATTACCAGGGAAAGCCTGGAAATGTACCTGATGCAGACGCTGGTGGCGGATTTCCTGGCGGAAAACGCGGTGATTACGGAGACGGAAGAGTGACCGGGATCATTTCTGACAGGAAAAGCTTTGACTGGAAATCAAAAAGAATAAAGAAAAAAAGAGGACTCCCGCCAGGGAGCCGGAGACAGAGGATACTTTTGGGGGATAAGAGCGTATGGACATGACAGATATCAGAGCATTATACAAGGATACAGACAGCTATGCAGGTAAAGAGGTGACGGTCGGGGGCTGGATCAGGAGCATCAGGGACTCTAAGACCTTCGGCTTTATCGTGCTGAATGACGGCACCTTTTTCCAGCCGTTGCAGATCGTTTACAGCGACAGCCTGAGTAATTTTAAGGAGATCAGCTCGCAGAACGTAGGTGCGGCTCTGATTGCCAGAGGCACCATCGTGGCCACGCCTCAGGCGAAGCAGCCCTTTGAGATGCAGGCGGCGGAGGTGACAGTGGAAGGGGCGTCCGCGCCGGATTATCCCCTGCAGAAGAAGCGCCACAGCTTTGAGTACCTGAGGACGATCTCTCATCTTCGTCCCAGAACCAATACTTTTGAGGCAGTGTTCAGGGTACGCTCCCTGATTGCCTACGCCATTCATACCTTTTTTCAGGAGAGGGATTTTGTGTATGTACACACGCCCATCATTACCGGAAGCGACTGCGAGGGCGCGGGCGAGATGTTTCAGGTCACGACGCTGGATCTCAATAACCTGCCGAAAAACGCGGACGGTACCGTAGACTACAGTCAGGATTTTTTCAATAAGCCTACCAATCTGACGGTCAGCGGCCAGCTGAATGTGGAGACCTACGCCATGGCCTTCAAGAATGTCTATACCTTCGGCCCCACGTTTCGGGCGGAAAATTCCAACACCACCCGTCACGCGGCGGAATTCTGGATGATTGAGCCGGAGATTGCCTTCGCGGATCTGAATGATGATATGAAGCTGGCGGAGGATATGCTGAAGTTTGTGATTCGCTATGTGCTGGAGAAGGCGCCGGAGGAGATGGCATTTTTCAATCAGTTTGTGGACAGGGGACTGATTGACCGCCTGGAGCATGTGCTGAATTCGGAGTTCGGCCATGTGACCTACACGGAGGCCATTTCGCTTCTGGAGAAGCACAATGATAAATTTGATTATAAGGTGTCCTGGGGTTGCGATTTGCAGACGGAGCACGAGCGATATCTGACGGAGGAAATCTTTAAGCGCCCGGTATTTGTTACTGATTATCCCAAGGAGATCAAGGCTTTTTATATGAAGCTGAATGAAGACGGCAAAACTGTGGCGGCCATGGACTGTCTGGTACCGGCCATCGGCGAGATCATCGGCGGCTCTCAGAGAGAGGACCGGCTGGACGTTCTGGAGGCAAGAATGGATGAGCTGGGGCTGAAGAAAGAGGACTATGATTTTTATCTGGATCTGAGAAAATATGGCTCTGCACGCCACGCCGGCTTTGGACTTGGGTTTGAGCGCTGCGTCATGTACCTGACCGGCATGGGGAATATCCGGGATGTGCTGCCGTTCCCGAGAACGGTGAACAACTGCGAACTATAATGGAACTATTCACAGACGGGTTGAAATGAAGAAGGCAACAGGGGTAAGGATGAAGCTACACAGGAAAATAACCGCGCTGGTACTGGTTGGGGTGCTGCTTCTTGCGCAGATTGGGGTGCAGGCGCAGGATATTCAGTCCCTGCAGGAGGAAAACGAACAGCTGCAGCAGCAGATCGAAAGCGAGCAGAGCGAAATCGCGGAAACAGAAGAGCAGATGCTGGAACTGGAAATGGAGATCGACGACCAGAAATCCGAAATGATCAATATCATGAAGGATATCGCTGATACGGAGCAGGCAATCGCGGATAAGGAAGAGGAGATCGCCAATAAGGAGGCGGAGATTACCGCCAAGGAGGAGGAGATCGCCGCCGCGGAGGCGGAGTATGAGGAGGCCTGCGCCCGAAGGGATGAGCAGTACGAGGCCATGAAGGTTCACATACAGTATATGTATGAGAACGGAGATGCCAATTATCTGGTTCTTCTTCTGGAGGCGGAGGATATGAGCCAGCTGCTGAATCGGGCAGAGTACATTGAGAGCCTGTATTCCTATGATTCTCAGGTGCTGGCGGATTATGAGGCTACCATGGAGGAAATCGCTCAGCTGCAGGCAAGCCTGGAGGAACAGAGGACGGAGCTTGTAAGCGAGCAATCCGGCCTGGAAAGTGAGGAGGCTTCTCTTGTCAGTGAGAAGGCGGAGCTGGAATCTCAGGAGGCTTATTTGGATGAGATTATCGCCAGTCTTCAGACCAAGGTGGATAATTTTGACGCCCTCCTGACGGACGCCCAGAGTCGGGTCAGCTCCTACAAATCACAGATCGCCAGCAATAACACAAAGATTACGGAGCTGGAGGAGGCTGCCGCGGCCGCTGCGGCAGCAGCTGCAGCCGCGGCAGCACAGAACAGTTCAGGCGGCTCGTCCTCCGGCACCACGGAAACCGCTTCCGGCGGCTCCGCCACAGCCCAGGCCATTGCCAATTACGCTCTGCAGTTCGTGGGAAATCCCTATGTCTGGGGAGGAACCTCCCTGACCAACGGCTGTGACTGCTCCGGCTTTGTGATGTCTGTGTATTCTGCCTTTGGCTATTCTCTGCCCCATTCCTCCTACAGTCTGCGGAGTGTGGGAACGGGCGTCAGCTTAAGCGAGGCACAGCCCGGGGATATCATCTGCTACAGCGGCCATGTGGCGATCTACATAGGCAATGGACGTATCGTTCATGCCAAGAGCTCCAGCACGGGGATCGTGACAGACAACGTGTATTACAGCTCCAGCACGGTGGTGCTGGCGGTGAGAAGGATTATCTGAGGGAAATGCTCCGTTGGATGCCAGAGAACAACCCGTAAGTGGTTTTTTTGAAGATTTTATTACAATATTTATAAAAGAACGCCTGGCAGTACACACTGCCGGGCGTTGTTTACGTTACGTAGAATTGAGTCTTTACCTGTTTCCGATGAAAAATTCCAGCGCTCTGCCGACCACGGCCAGCAGCACCTTTTCGTATTCAGCCCACTGCTGCCGCCGCTTCTTGCGGGCGAACATTACATAATTGAAATCCTCGGATTTCTGAGAAAATCTGTAAAAGAAAGAGGACATGATATCCATTTCCAGTAAAACAGCGGAAAAATCCGGAGAGATGCTCTGCAGATTGAAAATGGTGGTGGAATAGAACACCCCATTCTTATCAAAGTTGCTTTTAAATCTCTCATCGGGCTTTGCCAGGACAGGGTTCTCCAACACGGTCAGGCTGCGGCTTTCCTTATCCCAGGCGACAAAGGAGTTGGCGCCTCCGTATACGATATAGATGGCGTCCAGATCAAAGCTGAAGCCCACCTCATTGAGCATGGTTTCGTAGTTTACAACCCTTTGCTCGGTGAAAAGGCCGAGCATATGCAGCATGACGCCGGTTTTGTCGTTCTTGAGCTCCGACAGTGTCTGCACACTGGTATCCTGTGACGGGGTGCGGTTCTCCAACAGATCATGTAGTCCCGGGGTAAACATGACATAGCGGTTCTTGCCCTTTTCCTTGGCAAGATAGAGCATTTTGTCGGCGGTCTCAAAGACGACATCATAGCTGTCGCCCTGGTCGGGATAAGCGGCGGCGCCCATGGAGCAGGTGACCAGATGGCCATTCAGCTTATCCTTGTAGGAAAGCTCCACTCTGACGCGGATGGTACGCAGGAGAGTTCTGAGCTCTGTCAGGTTCTCCACATGGGGAAGCACCAGCATCAGCTCGTCTCCGCCGATTCTGCCTACCATACCCAGCTCACCGATGCTGCTTTTGAGGATTTCCACCGTGTTTGCCAGCACCTCGTCCCCGACCAGATGGCCGTAGTTGTCGTTGATCTCCTTGAAATCATCCAGATCGATGATCACCAGATAAACCTTGGAGCGGGAAGCCGCCATGGAATTTTTGGCATAGGCAATAATGGACTTCTTATTCAGAACGGGAAGCCCGGCATCCATCACGTAATTGAGACTGTTGTCCGTATCCTCAATCCCGGCGGTCGGGGTGATGAGCCCCAGAATCCTGTATTCACCGGAGGTATGGCGGATCGACTGACAGCGGATGTCGAAGGGCTCGGGCTTTACCGTGTCCAGAATCGCGCTGGTCTTGATGGTGTAGTGAAAATTGCTTTTCCCCTGGGAAAGAGCAGTGCACAAATGCTGGAATTCATTCCTGGAGGAAGGATCCAGACCGCCTTCGATCCTGTCCTGCCATTCGGAAAGGGTCCCTGAAAAGAGAGGCATGTGCTGATTGCTGCACTGCCTGTAGATAGTCAGGGCGTCCTCACTTACCGTGTAGATCAGGATAATGCAGTCATTGATCCCCAGAAGCAGCTCATATTCGTCGTTTAACTGCTGAAATCTCCGGTCGTCATTGCGCGGATCCAGCTTCAGAAACTGGAAACGGTACAGCTTTCCCAGGGTCGGACTTTCTGTGGCGACCGGGGAGAGCTTGACAGAGGCCCAGAAGGTGGAGCCGGCCTGCGTTTGCAGCCGGACAGAGGTGTAGATATAGGGGAGTTGCTCCTGCTTCAGATTGATAAATACTTCCTGAAATCTCTGAATATCGTCAGGATGGATACTCTGTGTGAGCGGAGCATAGAGATCCCGCCCTAATGTCTTATAGAATCCCTCATCTGAGGTAACCGGAAGGAACCGCTCGTCGAAGACAGCGGAACCAGAGCTGATATTATCCATTTTGTAACCCGTACCTTCTCCCACGCAATATACGAAATGACCATATCGCGTGAAATATTGCCCGCCGTATCCGAACCTCCCCCTGTCTGGTTCACGATATGACGTGTCTATACCGTTTATTTTAATATAAAGTTGTGAATAACGCAACACACAAATCTTTTTTCAGAGCATATTTTTTGGCAATTTTCCTTCAGAAAAAAAGAAAACTACTTTTTTAAACGGTAAAATGACAATAAAACATGAAATCTGTGCTTGCCAAACCTATAGAAAGAGTTGTAAAATAAATTAACATATGGGATGTATTCGCTTACGGGTATATGGTCAAAAGCTGAACCTGTAAAAAGGAAGGTCTGATGACCGGGAGGATTTGTTATGCTGGATGATTCAGTGAAGACGGATGAGGAGAAGGAAAACGCGACGCAGGAGGCAATACGTGAATTGTGGGATTCCATGTACACCAATGACGAGGGAATCGCGAGGGTGGACAGATTTCTGAAGCACAGGGATCCGGAACTGCCCTGCGGGCTGCTGGTGATTGATGTAGACCAGCTCCAGGAGATCAATCTCCGCTATGGCCGTGATATCGGGGACGAGGTGGTTCTGGAGCTGGGAAGGCTTTTATGCAGAAGCTTCAGAAAGAATGATATCCTGATCAAAGCCGGCGGGGACTCCTATGTGGTATTCCTGAAAGGGATGCCTCACTCGGCACTGGTAAAGAAAACGTCGGATTTGCTGCACAGCATCCGGGAGATTAAGGTCAGTCTGGAGGAGGTTTCCGTCACCTGCAGTATCGGAGCCTGTTACCTTCCGGAAGGGGCAGAGGGATTTACCTATATGCAGCTTCTGGCCAATGCGGACTGGGCGCTGCACCATGCCAAGCAGCATGGGCGCAACCGTTATGAATTCTGCGACGACATCAACCGGTGCAGGAGCGGGAGCACGCAGGTACCTGTGACGGAACAGAATTTTGTCCCGCAGCGGTTTTTACAGAGCATGGAAAAGCCGGTCCCTGAGTTTCGCCCCAGGGAGGGTGCGTCGCTTCCGGATTTTGATTCGCTGACGGGGCTGATCTCTTTCCAGAGATTCCGGGATGAGGTGGATCAGGTCCTCAGCTCCCCTGACAGGGGAAGCTATGTCATGGTCTACAGCGACTTCCTTCATTTTAAATATCTGAACCAGCACTATGGCTATGATGTGGGAGATTTTCTCCTTCGGAATTTTGCAAGCTTTATTATTGATACCATGCGCAGCCCGGATCGGATCTATTTCGCAAGGGTGATCTCAGATCAGTTTGTGCTGTTCATGCCTTATACTGACAGGCAGGAGGCGCCTGGCAAGGTTGATACCATCAACAGAAAGTTTATCGGCGCCTACCATTCTCATTTCCCGGACGCCAACCTGAGGATCCGCTCCGGCATCTATTTTGTCGAATCAGAGTGTACGGAAGCCTCTGTCGCGATTGACGCCGCCAATTCCGCACGGCTTCATGTGACAGATGAAATGAGCAGCTCCATCTGTGTCTATGGTCCCAGCATTCGTCAGGAGATCGAGATGGAGAACCAGGTTCTGAATAATATGAATCAGGCCATGAAGGACGGAGAATTCAAGGTTTACCTGCAGCCGAAGTTTTCACTGGACGATTATTCCATCACCGGCGCGGAGGCTCTGGTGCGGTGGCAGAAGCCGGACGGCAGCATCATACCGCCGGATTCCTTTATCCCGATCTGTGAACGGACAGGAAAGATCGTGGAGCTGGACTTTTACGTTTTTGAAAAGGTCGCCGAGTTTCTTGCCAAAAATAACGAGCTGGGACGCAGGCAGGTGCCCATTTCCATCAACGCTTCCGCGGTACACGCCACGGAACAGAATACGGTGGAGAGATACCTTGATATCCTGCAGAAATACAACGTCGATCCGTCATTAACGGAGATCGAGCTGACAGAGACGGCCACGGTTTCTGATTTCGACAATGTGGTCAGCCTTTTCAACCGGCTGAAGGATGCGGGAATGCCGATTTCCCTGGACGATTTCGGCGCGGGATATTCGGTTTTGAATTCCATTGTGGATATTCCGGTGGATACCATCAAGGTGGACCGGCTGTTTATCGTGCATTGCGAGAAGAGTGAGAAGGGACTTTATCTGTTGAGACATATTATCGCCATGATGAACGACATGGGGTACCATGTGATCTGCGAGGGCGTGGAGACAGAGGAGCAGATTCAGATTCTGAGGGACGCCGGCTGCCATGAGGGGCAGGGTTACTGGTTTTCCAAACCGGTGCCGATCGCAAAATATGAGGAGCTGATGTACGGGGAAGAGGGAGCCGTCGTATCCTGATCAGCAGAAAATAAAAGACAAAAAATGGAAAGAATGCCATGGGTGATATAAAAGAAAACGATATGTATCTGAAAGCCTCCATGCAGCTGCTTGAACAGACTTATCTCAAAATTCTCAGGGTAAACCTGACGGAGGATTCGCACATTGACATTAAGCTTCGGGATTTTGAAAAGACGGAAAGCAGAGGATACCGTACGAAAATATCGGAGTGGCTTAAGGAATTTGCCGTCACTGGACAGGTATATTACGCAGATGTGGATCAATATCTGCGTGCCACAGATATCCGTATTCTGAGAGAGCATTTCTGCCATTCCGACGAGTGGGTGCGGGTGCGCTACAGAAGGGCGTCAGGGGAGGAGTTTCGCTGGGTACAGATGGAGATCATCAAGGCGGCGGACTACACGGACGACGACCAGATCGTCATGCTTTATATTCAGGATATTCATGATTCCTATGTCAGAGAGCTGGAGGAAAGGCGGGAGCTGGAGTATTACTGCAGCACAGATGATCTGACAGGGCTGGGAAATATGTACGCGTATCACAATATCTGCGGCGTGATTGCAGACTCTGTAAGAGCCCGTGATATCGGCGTTTTTTTCGCGGATCTGAACGGATTGAAGATCGTCAATGATACCAGAGGACATGAAGCGGGCAATCAGTATATCCGCCGTTTCAGCGAGATGCTGACCAGACATTTCGGACACGATGGCTGTTACAGGATCAGCGGGGATGAGTTCCTGGTGATTCGGACGGATCATGCCGTGAAGGAGTTTGAGAAAAAGGCGCAGGAGTTTGACAGGCTGATCAAGTCCGAGAATACGCCGATTGCAGCTATTGGCTGGCATTGTCAGAGTGCGCTGGCAGTGGAAACCGTGGTCACGAAAGCGGAAACCCACATGTATAAGGATAAGCAGCTGTTCTATGAGAGCCATCCGGAATATAAAAGAGATGTGGTAGAGCAGCGTTTCCGCAACGATGCGGATTTTCTGGTGGATGTGCTCGCAGAATCCTATAAGGTGCTTCTGATTGCCGATCTGGAACGGGATACCTACAGAATTTTGCGGCAGAAGCCAACCAGCGTCAATCAGGGAGAAGCCGCGGAGGGCATTTACTCTGTGCGCAATGACACCTTCTGTGATGAGTTTGTGTCGAATGAGTTCATGGAGCTGCGCAGACAGGTGGGCAGCATCGCCAATCTGCGGGAACAGATGAAAACGGAAAAACACCTGATCTGCGATTACCGGCTGAAGGACGGGCAGTGGAGAGAGTCCACCTTCTGGAAAATGGAGGGCGATGAGCAGGGGCTTCCCTCAAAGGTGATGTATTATTCTCAGGATATTGATCACTCCATGATTGACCGGCTCAGTCGGCGCACCGAGGCGGAGAGGAAGTACGCTCTGACTGCCGGGCTCAGGGAGTTATACAGCGCTATTTTTGTCATTCATCTGGATACGGAGAAGGTTGTGTTGGATGAAAATCTGACGCTTCCGGACGCAGTGGCAAATTATTTTAACGGGGGCAGGGACTGTGATGAGGCCAGGGAGTATTTAATCAGGGATTTTCTGGCCCAGGGGCAGGAGGAGCAGTTCAGAGAGGATACAAATCTTCTCTCCCTGCGAAAGGTGCTGACGGACAGGAAGGTCGTAAGCTTTTATTACCGTATCCGGCCGGGGTTCAGAAGGAGGGATACATACAGCTATTGCAAGCTCAGCTTTTCCCGCCCGCTGAATGAGGAGGATCATCTTCTGATTCTGGCTGCCAAGGACATCACGGATGTTGTAAATTGGGCCAGGGGGGGGGCGGAGCCCGGGAAGATGTTTGGACATCGGAGGATGATGGTTTTGCGGAGGCCGGTACAACGCAGGAAGAATGAATCTGGTGGGAAAGGCTGTGAATGAAACCGTTTTTATGGAAAAAGTGCCGGGAAATCTAAAATTTATGCTGGAAAATGTGCTGGGAAATGTAAAATTTGTGGTTGACATATTGGGGAAAAATTACTACAATAAAAGATACAAATGTTGTGGGTGAGTGAGGGGGCTTATAAGAAGGGAAAGAAGGTATAGTATGGAGAGGTATGAAAAACCGGTAGTGCTGGCCAATGAGGAGCTGGCGGAAGGGGTGTACGCGGCAAGCGGAGCCAGCGAGGATGTAACTTCAAGCGTTTCGACAGTATCATGCGACAGTCAGTACATGAATGGCGTCTGGCAGGCGCCGGACTACAGCGCCTGGGCTGATGGGGAGTCGAGGGGCTACAGACAACAGTTTGGGTGTCTTGGCTGCCCGGCTTATAGGGCAAATGGTTGTGGACTTTTGACGGATTATGTGGCTTCGGGAAATGCATCCAGCTATGATGTCGATAGCGGAAGTCGTATGCCAAGCTGGGAGGCTAAGGGATATGGACCGAATGATCCGGTGACCGACTGGAACATGTAAGTTTGAAATTCAAATATTTAAGATATGGCAACTGCTGGGTAACCTTGCTGATTTCGGAGATTGTCAGGAAGGTGTAGACTGAAAGGAAAACCGGGAGAATAAGGGGGTATCAAAATGAATGAAAAATATGAAAGACCAATTGTATTGGCCAATGAGGAGCTGACGGAGGGCGTATATGCGGCCAGCGGAAATGGTGGAGATTGTTATAGCGTAAGTCCTTATATTCATCAGAAGCCGGAAACAGGAAGAGGGGATTATCGGATTCAGGTTAACGCAGTGCACGATGCAAGCCATCACAGCACGGCGCAGACGCTGGTGATCAGCTTTAATCAGTCGGTTACGTATGTAAGTTCCAATGGTACGCTGGCTTCCGGCAGTGGGACTTCCACTCTGTGTATAGATTATTCATATCACAGCAATAATACTGACAATATTGGCCTTGGTGATCTGGTTGTGGAGTCTGATCAGGGTCTGGCGGTTACCGGCGCGTATATGACGTGCAATATGACCTGCGACCAGCATGATGGACTTTAAGAACAGTGGCATGCTATAATTTCATTTAGCTTTACTGACATTCCCGGTGTATGGGACATTCATACACCGGGTTTTTCCGTACTATAAGAAAGAATGTAAATGGAATAGTCACAAAAATCCGGTGGAAAGAGACATAGGGACGTGAACCGATGAGGGAAAAGCTGTTATTTTATATTGAGAGAATCAAAGCGGGTCGTCTGCAGGAAATGCTTGCGCAGACAAAGTGGATCTACGGCTACGCCAGGCGTTACTGGAAGGCCATGATCTTTTATACGCTGCTGGGACTGGCCAGCACAGTGGCGTCTCTGGCCGCCAGCCTGGTATCCCGGGATCTGGTGGACATCATCACCGGCCATAACGCGGGGGCACTGGTCTCTACCTTTGCCATGATGATCGGCCTGAATGTGGGAATGACGGTGATGAATCTGATCTCCGATTACGCATCCAGTTGGATCAGCATGAGAGTGGATACGGAGATCAAGGCGGAGATTTTTGAGAAGATTCTGGTGACGGACTGGGAGTCACTGACCAGCTATCACACTGGAGATCTGCTGACCCGGTGGAGTTCGGATGCATCTCAGATTTCCAACGGTGTTTTGAGCTTTGTCCCCAACGCGATCATCTATTTTTTCCGTTTTTTCAGCGCTTTTGCCATGGTGATCTATTATGACTGGACTTTTGCCGTGTTCGCCTTTCTGGGAATGCCAGTCAGTCTGCTTCTGTCCCGGACGCTGATGAACCGCATGGTCAACAACAATAAGCGCAGCGCCGCCATGAGTGCCAAAATGTCCGGCTTCAATCAGGAGGCTTTTTCCAATATACAGACCATCAAGGCTTTCGGTCTGATTTCTCTCTATGTGCAGCGGCTGAAACAGCTGCAGAAGGATTATATCCAGATGAAGCTGGATTTTAAGAAGATGTCGGTGTGGACCTCTCTGATTCTCACTACGGTAGGGCTGGCGGTTTCCTACATGTCTTATGGCTGGGGAATTTACAGGGTCTGGAGCGGCGCCATTACATACGGCACCATGACCATGTTTCTGTCTTTGTCGGGTACGTTGACCGGGGCGCTTCACAATATCACATCTCTGGTGCCCACAGCCATCGGGCTGACCACCTCCGCGGGGCGTCTGATGGATATTGTGGAGATGCCCAGGGAGGATTACGCCGACGCGCCCGAGGTGGAAGCATTCTGTGAAAGGCACCGGGACAGTGGCGTTAGTCTTTATGTCAACCGGGCGGAGTACACCTATAAGACGGGGACAAAGGTCTTTGACGGGGCCAGCTTTTATGTGCGCCCTCATGAGATTATTGCTCTGGTAGGACCTTCCGGGGAAGGAAAGACGACCATGATGCGCCTGCTGCTGGCACTGATGCCGCTGCAGGGCGGGGAAGCCTGTTTCTGCGGGGAAGATACAAAAGACGACAGAATCGTTCTTTCCCCGGCGGCGAGACAGCTGTTTTCTTATGTGCCTCAGGGAAATACCATGTTTTCCGGGACCATCGCGGAGAATATGCGCAGTGTCAGACCGGACGTGTCGGATGAGGAGATTGTGGAGGCGCTGAAGGAAGCCTGCGCCTGGGATTTTGTGGAAAAACTGCCGGACGGCATTTACAGTGAAATCAAGGAAAGGGGCGGCGGCTTTTCGGAGGGACAGGCCCAGCGGCTGTCCATTGCCAGAGCGCTGCTCAGAAAGGCCCCCATCCTTCTGCTGGATGAAGCCACCTCCGCGCTGGATGTGGCCACGGAGAGAAAGGTGCTGCGCAGCATCAGCGGCGACAAGTCCCCCCGCACCTGTATTGTGACCACCCACCGGCCCACTGTGCTTTCTCTCTGCTGCCGGGTATACGCCATCGAGGAGAGGCAGTGCCGGGTCCTGTCGGAGGAAGAGATCCGAAAGATGATATTGGATTTTTAACGATCAATCCGGCTTTTCATGGTTTCAGCGGCGGAGGGCTCTTTTGTGCAGTGCAGACGGCAGACCAGAATCTGATCCTTCAGTCGGTCGGCAAATCTCAAATTGAGGGACAGAAGTTCCTCCGTCCAGGCGGGGGAGATCAGACGCTGCGTTAAAAGCAGCGTCTTTTGGTCGGGGGAAAGCTCCTCACAGAAATCCTGCTGGTTCTGTTTCAGCAGAATGATGCCGCCCAGAGGATAAGTCTGTTTCGTAAAAATTCCGGAGGTGCCGCACCAGGGCATTCCGTAGACCATGGGACCCTCCGGGGCGATGGCGAGCAGATTTAAATCTCCGTTGAGCTGCGGCGTTTCATACAGCTGTGTCCACAGCCGGGCATGAGTGGATTTGCCCATGCCGGAGTGGCCGGAAAACAGCCAGGCCTTTCCCTGATAGAGAATGGACGCGGAGTGGATGGCAAACATCCCTTTTTTTTGCACGTGATAGAGAAAAGCAAGACGCAGGGAATGAAAAAATTCTTCCCTGAGAATTTCTCCGGGAAAACCGCCGATGTCAGAAGCGGGGTCGGGAGCAAGACGATAATAAAATGCGGCGCGGGAGCCGTCTTTGGCAATTTCTCCGCAGGAGAGCTGCTGCGCGGAAGGGAAGGAGAAATCATAAGAGCTCTCACTCTCAGATACACACAGCTGCGGGTCTCTCGGCAGACAGACACGGTGATCAGAGGCTTCCCTGTGCCCGATTGAGGGCGTCGAAACAGACGTCCCGGAATGGCCGGAGACGTTGGACAATGGAGACACATCGACCTCCAGATCGCAGACAAAGTCAGACGCCGCAGTTACCTTCAGATGAAAGTCAGGGCCGGACGCCGCGGCTTCTTCATCCTGAAAGGCGAGGAGTGCGTCGTTCAAAAGCTTTGCGGGAGCCTGAATTCTGATCCGCTCCCCGCCGATGCGCAGGATTTTCCTGTCGATGGATGAATCCGCAGGGATAGCCGTTGAGTCAGTATTCTTATTCTCGAAATGATGATCATGCCGGGAATCTACAGTCCTCTTTCCGATATTGTACTGAGAGCTGGAAAGCCTGTTTTCTGAATTCGGCTGAAGGTCTGTGATTTCGTCTTTGATCGGCTGCTGACAGCCTGCACAGTCGGTTTTGGAGGAAATTTCCGTATCGCCCTCTGTCAGCAGCCCGTGAACACGAAGCTCTGAGAGAAAGGCGGACAGATCCTCTGAGAGGCGGTCCATCTCCGCTGAATCCGCGCCATAATGGGCGGCCAGTCCGGCAAGCAGAGTCTCTCTGTCTGTAGTATTCTGCAATGCCTTCCAGAGGAAAGCGCCGGCCTCGTTGAGCCGGAGTCCTCTTTTGCGGTCAGCGATTGCCTGGCCGTAGGGCAGAAGATAGGGGACGCCTGATAAATATTGCAGGGAAAAGTTTTCCGCGGGCTTCATGGTTTGCTCCCTTCCCGGCAGTCTCAACGGAGCCTGTGAAAAAAGGCGGATCGGCTGCCGGCTTTACAGAATACAGAGATGAATGGTAAAAATCGCCGCAGCTTCTGACAGGACATGTTTTACATGAGATTCCGGCCGCAGCGGACACATTGTACCAAATATTTACAAAACCGTCAACGCTTCGACCCCTTGAATTTGTACGATAATGACAAAAAAATCAAAAATCTTACCTCGGAAAGCAGGAGAAATTCGGAAAAAGTGTTGATGTAATTACTAAAAAGATGTAAGATAGACTAGTGTAGCGTCTCGATCTTTTTTTAATTGCGATTGAAATGGTACACTGGGCTGCCGGACAGGACAATCCGGTATTATTCTGTGAAGATAAACAGACATTGCGGGCGAATGGTTTTGAAAGAGGCGGCAAAACGGGAGATGGGCCATGGAACGGGAGGAAAAGAAGGACATTGCGAAGCTGTTGTCCGAGGGGAAGGCGGTACAGATTTTTCCCCAGGGATACAGTATGTATCCTTTATTTATTCCCGGCAGAGATGAGGCTGTGATTATTCCCGCGGATCCCGGGAAGCTCCGGCGCGGGGACGTGGTCCTTTACAGGAGAGAAGGGGGACTTCTGGTGCTGCACCGCCTGCGGCGCAGGACAGAGGAAGGACTTTATTTTGCGGGGGACAATCAGACCCAGGAGGAGGGTCCCCTGAAATCGGAACAGGTAATCGGCGTGCTGGCTGCCTTTGTCAGAAAGGGACGCAGGGTGTCTGTGCGGAATCCGGTTTACAGACTGTTAAGCCTTCTGTGGATGGAGCTGATGCCGGTACGCGGGCTGCTGCGGGCGCTTTTGCGCAGGTGATTTACTTATGACAGAGAAGAAAAAAGAATCGGAGAAGGACAAGGCGGCCCTGTCAGGGCGTGTTTACGAGGGAAACGGGCGATATCAGAAAATGAAGGCTCTGTATCCGGTGACCATTGCCTTTTGCGTGATTGCCCTGCTGGCGATTATGGGATATACCATCATCAGCTTTTTTCAGATGACCATTTCCAACAGAAGGGCGCTGGGGGAGAGTGCGCTCCGGCAGCAGTCTCAGCAGGTGGAGGATTTTCTGACGAGGAGCACAGATACGCTGAGCATTACGGCAGCCACCCTGAATCTGATGATGGAGAGGGGAGACTCTCAGGAGGAGCTTCTGGAATATCTGGTCAGTGAGACGGAATTCTATCAGGCGGAGATTGATGAAAGCTATACCGCGGTTTACGGCTGGATCGGCGGGGAATATCTGGACGGGCTTTTATGGGAGCCCGGGGAGGATTATGTACCCACGGAAAGAGACTGGTATCTGGCAGCGCTGGAGGGAGCGGGAGAGCCGGTGATTACGGAGCCCTATTATGATGTTATGACAGGAGAGATTGTCATTTCTGTCTGCTGTCTGTTAAACGACGGGGTCAGCGTGGCTTCTCTGGATGTATCTCTGACTTCTCTGGATGAGGTGACGGACAATATTAACCTGGATGACAGCGGGTACGGCTTTATTGTCAGCGGCGACGGACTGGTGCTGGCGCACACGAATTCGGACGAAAAAGGAAAAAATTATAACTCGGATGAGGAGATGGCGGAAATTCTGGAGCAGATTTACGCAAATCCCGGGGAAACCTTCACAGCAGGGATTGATGGAATGAGATGCCTGATATTTTCCGATGAGGTGGGAAGCTCCTGGTATACGGTGATGATTATACAGACCAGCGACCTGTACAGCAGCGTGATCGGAATCTCCATCAGATGCCTGCTCCTGCTTTTGCTGGTGCTTGGCATGATCATTGTGTTCTGTACCATATCTCAGAGAAACATCAGGGCTTATAACGAGGAAGTAATGGAGGGATACCGGAAGCTGGACGATCTGTATGAGGCCACGCTGGAGGTCGTCTCCAAGACCATCGACGCCAAGGATAAATATACGGAGGGGCATTCCGTCCGGGTGGCGCGCTACAGCCGGGAGATTGCCAGGCGCATGGGAAAGGACGAGGAGGAGCAGGCTGAGATTTATAATGCGGGTCTGGTGCATGACGTGGGAAAGATCCGGATTCCCGGGGAGATCATCAATAAACCGGGCAGACTGACGGACGAGGAATATGATATGATCAAGCTCCACCCGGGAGCGGGATACCATATCCTGAAGGGCATCACTGAATTTCCAGCTTATTCCATGGCAGCCAAGTATCATCACGAGAGATATGACGGGAAGGGATATCCCAACGGGCTTTCCGGGGAGAGCATCCCGGAGGTCTCCAGAATCATCGGTGTGGCTGATGCATACGATGCCATGGCTTCGGACAGAAGCTACAGGAAGGCGCTGCCGCAGGAAACGGTGCGGTCGGAAATTGAGAAAGGAAAGGGAACCCAGTTTGATCCGGCTATCGCGGATATTATGCTGCAGATGATCGATGAGGACACGGAGTATCAGATGCGCCAGGCGGAAAACGAGATGAGAAGGATCCTGGTGGTGGACGATGATCCGGCGCTGACAGAGATGGTCTGCAGAATTTTCGGAAACGAGCCCATGTATCAGGTGGAGACGGTCTCCTCCGGACAGGAGGCACTGGCGCTTTTAAAGGCGGACGATAGGGAATATCACGTGATTGCCCTGAATGTGGCGCTGCCCGATGGAAGCGGATTTGAACTTCTTGCACAGCTTCGGAAGGTCAGCGCGGCGCCGGTCATTCTCATGACAGAGGACAAGGAAAAAGAGACCATCGAGAAGGTTCACCGCTCCGGCGCGGACGATTATGTGACGAAGCCCATCTCAGCGGCAGCCTTTATGGAGATTATATATCACGTGCTTCAGACGTAAAAGGAAAAAAGACAGGAATGGATATTCTGCTGATTGGCGGAGGCGGCAACATCACCGATGCAATTCTTGAAAAACTGAATAAAGAAGGAAATCGAATCTATGTCCTTTCCGGCAGCAGCGTCAAAAAAAAGGAATACAAGTATGTGTTTGAGGAGTATTCCTTCCCTTATGAGAGCAGCAGTATTAAGGAAATTCTGGAGAGCGTGAGCCCGGACGTCACCATTTTCATGGGAGCATACGATACTAATTTTAACTGGGAGAACGCCAGGGAGGAATCTGTGCGGTATTCAGCGGGACTTCTGAATATTCTGATGGCCTATTCCCTCGTCAAGTGCGGCCGGTTTATTTATCTTTCCTCTGACGCTGTATTTGGAAGCTCCTGTCACAATGATATCAGTGAGGATATGTCGATCAGCGCCGCCGGCTTTGAGTCGATGGTCATTGCCCAGGGGGAAGAGCTGTGCCAGAAATATCAGGGCTTCCCGGGACTGGATATTGTGATCCTGCGCATGGATCATCTCTGTGCCGTCCCGACGAAAAAGGAGGAGGCGACGGACGTCTGCTCCAGAATGTGCGTGCAGGCTCTGAAAACCGGAGTGATCGAGGCCAGCGAGAGAAAGAAATTTTCACTGCTGTATATTTCGGACGCGGTACAGTTTCTGTATCAGATTGTGGAGACCCAGGAGCATGAGCGGTCCCTGTACCATCTGTCCTCCTCCTCCGAGATCACGGAGATGGAGCTGGCAGAAATGGTCCAGAAGGAGCTGGGCCGGGGCGTGACCATCCAGGACAATACAGTGGGAGAGGAGCACAGGATTGTGCTCTCCAATGAAGCTTTTTTTGAGGAATTTCACGCCAGGATTTTCAACAGTACATACGCGGTGGTCTCCGCCATCGCCTCTTATATCAGAAAGCACAAAAAGCTCTTTCTGGTGAAGGAGGATAAGGGCCTCTGGTTTGCGGGACGCTTTCGCCAGACTGTCCTCGGGGTGGCCAGAGCCGCGCTTCCCTTCCTGGAAAATATGGTCTGCTTCATTCCGTTTTTTATGCTGAATAACCGGGCAGTGGGGAGCCAGTATTTCGCAAAGCTGGATTTTTATCTGTTGTATGTGCTTTTATTTGCTGTGGTTTATGGGCAGCAGCAGGCTACCTTTTCCGCCATCATGGCAGTGGCGGGATATTTTTTCCGGCAGATGTATACAAGGTCCGGCTTCGAGGTCATGATGGACTATAATACCTATGTCTGGGCGGCGCAGCTGTTTATCGTTGGTCTGGCGGTGGGATATCTGCGGGATCAGCTGAATGTGGTTCGAAAGGAAAATGAGGAGAGGGAGGAATATCTGTCCGGGCAGGTCAGCGATATCCAGAATATCAACACCAGCAATGTGCGCATCAAAAACGTGCTGGAGGGTCAGCTTGTCAATCACAATCAGAG
This sequence comes from Lachnospiraceae bacterium, assembly GCA_021199405.1. GTDB lineage: Bacteria > Bacillota > Clostridia > Lachnospirales > Lachnospiraceae > RGIG6307. The sequence goes on along the minus strand of JAJQID010000176.1, from coordinate 9,770 downwards.
TATCGGCAAGGTCTATGAGATTACCTCCCAGCTGGAGCAGTACGCGCCGGAGGAGGTCATGTTTTATGCCGCGGAGGTGATCGCCAGGCTTCTGGAAAGCAAGGATGTGGCGATCTACACGGTGGCCAACGCAAGCTATGCCCGCCTGTTTTCTTCTACCTCAGCCAAGGCCAGGGAGTTGGGCAATTCCATCCGCTATGATGAGATGGGAGACCTGTACGAGAGCATCATGAAGCGGGAGGTTTATGTCAATAAGGGACAGGAGGAGAAGTACCCGCTGTTGGCTAACGGTATTTTTGAGGGGGATGAGCTGCAGCTGATTCTGATGATCTGGGGAATTCCCTGGGAAAGGCTGAATTTGAGCCTTGGGAATCTGCTGAAGGTGACCGGATATCTGATTCAGAATGCGGTGCTGCGCGCCAACAGATATCAGAAGGCGCTGGAAAGTGAGCGCTTTATGGAGGGCACGAAGATTCTGGAAAAGTCCGCCTTCACCTCTCTGGTAAAAGCTTATCTGACCGCCCAGAAAAAGGGTCTGACGGAGTGTGCGCTGGTGCAGCTTCCCATTGCCCGGGATCAGCTTCTGGCCACCGGGGAAAAGGCCGGGAAGCTGGTGCGCAGATCCGATTATCTGGGGGAGCTTGAGGACGGCAAGCTGTACGTTCTGCTGTCCAATACCAACAGCGAGGGTGCGCAGATTGTCATTTCCCGCTTCCGGGAGATGGGCGTGGAGGCGGTCCTGCAGGAGGATGTGGTACTCTCATGAGCAGGAGCGAACATATTTTTATTCTGGTTTTAATGATCAATACAGTGATTTCGGTGATTTATCTGCTCTTCGGCGTGATCTTCCACCGGAAAAATGAAAGAGGGGAGAATCAGCGCCTTTCCTGGGTGATCAAGGCCTTCTGTATGGCGATCTGTCCGGTGGTGGGGCCGCTGTTTTTTCTGGTCAGCGTGCTGATCAGGGTGATTTTTTTCCGTTCAACAGTGGATCTGGGGGACGTCATGTTCAGCAAGAAAAGGGTGGAGTCTCATGTCAGCGCGGATGTGGAGCGGGAGACGAATCTGGTTCCCATTGAGGAGGCGCTGACGGTGTCGGACCAGTCTCAGATGCGGCAGCTGATGCTGAACGTCATCAAGGGGGATATTGATGATTCACTGGCCTCTGTGGCGCTGGCGCTGAACAGTGAGGATTCGGAGACCTCCCATTATGCCGCGTCGGTGCTCAGCAAGGCGCTGAACGATTTTCGCATGAATGTGCGAAAGCTCAGCCAGGAAATGGAGAAGGAACCGGAGAACTGGCAGGAGCTTGGCGTTCTGTTGCTGGAGTATATGAACCGGACGCTGGCGCAGAAGGTTTTCACCGAGGTGGAACAGCTGTACTTTGTGGGAGTGATGGCGGATACGGGAGAGAAGCTGTACCACGGGGAAGTACAGGCGCGGGCAGCGAAGGAACAGGAAAGAATAAAGTTCTCCGGAGAGGAAGGATCCCTGGATCCTCTGAAGGAAGAAAGCTGGGAGGAATACGGCGAGGAGGACTGGGAGGATGAGACGGAGGAAGAGGAAGTCTCTGAAGAAGAGAAGAATTCTCTGACTGCGCGGCATATTGCCCAGATCGCCCAGCGCCTGATGGAAATAAAGCATTATGAGGAAGCAGAGGTATGGTGCGGCCGCGCCATGGAGCTTTTCCCCAATCAGGTGGACTCCTTCCGCTGCCGGATGCAGTATTATTTTGAGATCCATGATCAGAAGCACTTTCTGGAAACGCTGGATCAGCTGAAAGGCTCCAAAGTGGTTGTGGATAATGAAATGCTGGAAATGATTCGGATGTTCTCGTAGACTTTTGGAAGACCCGGGGCACAGACAAGGGGAAAGGAGGAAGGAACGCCATGTCGATGGTTACGCTGACGATTATACAGACGACAATGATATTCATTCTCTATACGACGCTGACCTGCGGTGTGCCGTTCTTTTTGTTCAACAGCAGGCTTCGGGATTTTCGGCTGGTGGTGCGGCTGATGATGAGCTTCATGATTGGAAATTTTTACATCATGAATCTGGTGTTTCTGCTGCAGCTTGCCCATATTTCCAATCGATTTACGCTTCTGGCCGGCACCATTATTCCCGCGTTTCTTTTTTATCTGAAAACCAGGCAGCGCAGCGTTGCCGATGTAGCGGGCAACGTATGGAATGAGGCTGTCAGAATGAGCCGGGGAGAGCTGGGAATGAAGAGGTTTGCCCTTAATCTTGCAGGCAGTCTCAAAAAGCTGATTGGCTCTTTGATCAGAAAATGTACGGGAAAGGTGAAGCAGCATCCGCTGGATTTTTGTTTTTCGGTGGGACTGCTGGTCTGCCTGATCTGGATGTATGGAAGCAACCTGCTTGAAAATTTTGGTTATGGGGCTTCCGATCTGACGGTACATAATTACTGGATCAATTCCATGAGTGAGGGGACTATTTTTGTGGCAGGGGTGTATCCCTTCGGCTTTCACTGTATATTATATTATCTTCATGCGGTATTCGGCATCGAGACTTACGTGCTGCTGCGGGTATTCTGCCTGACGCAGACGATCATGATTCATTTTATGCTTCTGTTTTTTCTGAAGGCCTGCGCCAGATCCCGGTATCTGCCCTACGCGGCGGTGCTGGTATATGTGATATCTGATTTCTTTACCAGTGTATTTTATCTTCGATACGCCAGCACGCTGCCCCAGGAATTCGGGATGATTTTTGTCCTGCCCGCTGTCTATTTCGGTTTCGCTTACTTTGAGTATCAGAAAAAGGAGCTGGAGGATGAAAGCTGTCCCGTGCGCTCTAAATGGTGTCTGGCCGGCTTCGCCATGAGCTTTTCCATGACACTGGCGGTGCATTTCTATGGGACGATGATCGCCGGGCTTTTCTGCGTGGCTATGGCGGTGGGGTATCTGTTCCGGCTGTTCAGGAAGCCCTATTTCAAAAGGGTCGTTCTCACCTGCCTGCTCAGCGTGGGAATCGCGGTTTTCCCGATGGCGTTTGCGTATGCTACGGGAACACCCCTGCAGGGGTCTCTGAACTGGGGGATGAATATCATCACGGGAGGTTCCTCTGATTCTGACGCGGAAGAGGAAGATGCTCCAGGAACGGAGGAGGATTCCGAGACGGGAGAAATCTCTGAGACAGGAGAGACATCTGAAACGGGGGAGAGCTCTGAGACAGAGGCGACATCCGGGACGGAGGAAAGCTCTGAGTCGGGAGAAATTTCCGGAACAGAGGGGCTCTCTGAGACAAAAGGTGTTCTGGGAGTCACCGCTGCTTCAGACAGCGGTCTGGAGGAGAGCGGGACTGGAAAGGTGTCGCTTCTGATGCTTCGGCTGGGCAGCGGTCTGGAAGGCTTTGCGGGGCGGTTGTCCAGTATTCGCTGGAAAGTCTGGAGTATTACAAACCGGCTTCAGATCATTTTCCGGTCTTCTCTGAAAAATTACATTTTCAGCGAAAATAATTCCATTTTTTACATGTCCGTGCTGGTGAGCGAGATCATTCTTTTTGTAATGTCGGCTGTATTTTTTATTCTGAAAGAAAATGATTATGCGGCCAGACTGTTCTCCACGGCGCTTTTTATGGTGTTCCTGATTGTGCTGCTGTCAGCGGGGTACCTGGGACTTCCACAGCTGATGGATTCCTCGCGGGCGTCTTTGTATTACTGCTATTGTCTGCCGGTTCTGTGGTGCATGGCGGCGGACAGTGTTCTGACGCTGGTATTTGGACGGATCAGAAACCGGAGAATAGCTGACGTACCGTCATTTGCGGTCACCGTCGGGGTGATCTGTTTTCTGTGCGCGGCTGGTCATGTGAGAAGTCTATATTTGAATATCGCCCTGGAGTCCAATGATGCGATTACCTGCCTGACCAACATCATCCGGGAGAATAAGAATTACACCTGGACAATCTGCTCAGCCAACGATGAACGGCTGATGGCATATGATTATGGATACCACTATGAGCTGCATACTCTCCTGAGTGAGATCAAAGATGGTGACGAGGAAACGGATATCACAATTCCTACAAAGTACGTGTACTTTTTCGTGGAGAAAATACCGCTGGATTATCTGGTATCATATGCGGGAAGCGGTCAGTCCATTTCTGAGGAGGGCGCTTCAAGAGAACTGCCTGTGTACAGCTCCATCACGCAGTATCAGGGAGAGAACAGGTGGATCGTAATGTCCAAATTTTATTACTGGGCGGAGGCTCTCCGGGAGCTGTATCCAAATGAGATGACAGTATATTATGAGACAGACGAATTTATCTGTTACCGGCTGGAGCAGAATATTGACAACCTGTTTAATCTGTGGGTTGATTATGATTACAATTATTAGGGGCGTATGAGGCATGCTTTCTCGCAGACAGTTTTTTACCATTACGCTGATTATGCTGGTGCTGCTGTTTTTATTTCAGTCTACCAGTGTGATGAAGGATCAATGGAATGAATACGGGATAAATGAATACGCTGAGGCGCTTACCTCCGGAATGACGGGAGACAATGAATATCAGATCGACCTCAGTCTGCAGGAGGCGCAGGAGTATGGCTTCGTGCTTTTTGTGGGGGATGAGGAGGAATCCGCGGCGGGAGCGCGAGCCCGGGAGTGGTGTTCCTATACCAAAAGGAGTTTTCTTGGCACTCTTTCCCTGGAAGACTATGCAGCCCAGACCAGTCACTGCCCGGAGGTGATTCTGATCGATTCCGACTGGCTTTCCCTGCCGGGGGATGTGGTGCTTCTGGAGGAGTACGCCGCTCAAGGGGTGACAGTCATTTTTATGACACTGCCGGAAGCGGAGATTGTAGCGCAAAATCAGGAGCTGATGGATTTCCTGGGAATTGACGAGGTGCGCCAGACCTCCATACATGTGGCCGGAATTGAGCTGTACAACGGCTTTCTGCTGGGAGGCGCCGCCCTTTATGTGGCGGAGGATGAGGAGGAAGAGGAAGAAAAACAGGATATGGATCTGGACGTTCCCTGGTATATCACCAGATCCGCCACGAAGGTTTACATGGTGGGCCGGATCAGTGAGGAGGATGATCCGGAGGGGGAGATCGATTATGAATATTATCCCAGCGTGATATGGAGACGATCTACGGGGGCCGGATATGTGTTCGCGGTCAGCGGGTCTTATATGGAGGATGTGGCGGCCATCGGTATTCTGAACGCCATGATGTATGAGACGGAAGACTATCTGCTGTATCCGGTGGTCAACGCACAGAATCTGGTGTTCACCAATTTCGCGGCTTTTTCCTCGGAGGCGGACGAGAGGATGAACGTGCTGTATTATCGTTCTCAGAAAGCAGTGTTCCGGGATCTGGTCTGGCCCGGCATTCTGGCCGTATGGCTTCAGACAGAGGACATTCCTACTCTTTTCCTCAATCCAAAGCTGGATTATGAGAGCGGGGAGGAGCCGGATGCAGAGAGGCTGATCTATTTCCTGAAGCTGATCCGGGAGAATGATGGGGAAGTGGGACTGACCACCTGGCAGCTCTCGGATCTGGAGCTGAGCGAGAAGCTGTCGGAGGATATGGTCTTCTATGAGGGGAATGTGCCGGACTATGAATTCCACGCACTTTATGTGGATGAGGAAAATGAGGAAAAGATAAGCGGCATTCTGGAGGAAGAAGCGCTTGAAGGTGTGAGTACCCTGCTTTTAGAGGTGAACGCAGAGGAAAATGTTCTTGGGTACGAGAGCGACAATGTGACCTGGCAGCGGGCCACCGCGGACGGCTTTTCTCATACCTATTCGGACAATCTGAGAGTGAGGAGCCTGGAGACAGCGCTGGGCTATTCCACGATTCTGGTGGATCTGGACCGGGTGGTGGAGGCGGAGTCTGAGGAGGATTCCTGGGAAAAGCTGTCGGAGGATTTTTCCAGCAATGTGGGAACCTACTGGAAATCCTATTCCGCTTTTGAAAAGACCTCTGTTACCGAGAGTGACGCCAGAATACGGCAGTTTTTGAATCTGTCCTACGAGGAGACCAGGGAAGGAGAGGTTATTCATGTGTCCCTGGAGAATCTGTATGAGGAGGCGTATTTTATCCTGCGTACCCATAACGAGGAGATAGAGAGCATGGAGGGCGGTACATACGAAATGATCGAGGAGGGCGCGTATCTGCTGACGCTGACGCAGGAGGAGGCCGTGATCACTCTGAAGGCGGAAACGAATTCCTTTTATTACAACAATTAACCATGGGCCTGAGACAGGAGGAAACCGGGTGAGAATCTGTATGGTGGCGGAGGGCTGCTATCCCTATGTGGTGGGCGGCGTATCCAGCTGGATTCACAATTTAATCAGGGCTTTTCCCAATCAGGAGTTTGTGCTGCTGACCATTCTGGCAAACCGCTCCTTCAGAGGAAAGTTTGTCTATGAGCTGCCCCCCAATGTGACGGAGGTACACGAGCTGTATCTGGAGGATTATGAGTGGGGCCAGAAGAGGAAGAAGCTGCGCAGATCCACGCTGAAAAAGGAGGAATATCAGGCGCTGCGGAGCCTGCTTTTAAATCAGCATATCGAGTGGGAAATCCTGTTTGATTTGTTTCAGAAGCAGGAGGTTTCCATTGAGGGAATCCTGATGGGGGAGGATTTTTACCGTATTGTCTGCGACTGCTATTATCTGAAATATCCTCAGATTGTTTTTTCGGACTTTCTGTGGACCATGCGCTCCATCTATCTGCCGATGTTTTTTGCCCTGAAAATGAAGGTGCCGAAGGCGGATCTGTATCACTGCGTCGCCACCGGATACGCGGGCATCCTGGGCAGTATGGCGAAGTATCTGCACGGAAGCCGCCTGATGGTATCGGAGCACGGAATTTATACCAGAGAGCGGGAGGAGGAGCTGATCAAGGCGGACTGGGTGAAGGGAATCTACAAGGATATCTGGATCGAACAGTTCAAAAAGATGTCCACTCTGGTCTATGAGCGGGCCAATCTGGTGACCAGCCTGTATGAGAATGCCCGCCTTTTACAGATCGATCTGGGGTGTCCCGCGGATAAAACGATGGTGATGCCCAACGGAATCCGGACGGAAAATTTTGTGGATATTCCCGGCAAAAATGAGGAGGATCTGAACCATATCAACGTGGGGGCGGTGCTCCGTGTGACGCCCATCAAGGATGTGAAGACCATGATTCAGGCCTTCGGGTATGCCCGCAAACAGAATGATAAGCTGAAGCTCTGGATTATGGGACCCACCGAGGAGGATGAGGAGTACGCCCAGGAGTGCTTTGACACGGTGGAGCTGATGCAGATTCCGGATGTGGTCTTTACGGGACGGATCAACGTCAGCGAATACCTGGGCAGGATGGATATGACCATTCTCACCAGCATCAGCGAGGGACAGCCTCTGACCATCCTGGAGAGCTACGCGGCCCATAAGCCGGTGATCGCCACGGACGTGGGAAACTGCTCCGGCCTGATTTACGGGGAGAACGACGATTTTGGACCGGCGGGGATTCTGACCCATATCATGAACGTGGATGAAATTGCCCGGGCAATTCTGAAGCTGGCGGAGGATGAGCCGTTGCGGAAGAAAATGGGAGAAAACGGCTATCGGCGGGTGATGGCAAAATATAAAATTGAGGACATGAGGGAGACCTACAGAAAAATTTATCAGGATTTCGCGGAATCCATGGGACTGGAGTGGACAGAGGAGGAGTTTGTCCCCGGACCCCGATAAATCGGCAAAAGGAGGAAGGCTGTTTTGGCGGGAATAGGAATTTCATTAAACAAGATATTCGGGAAAAATACGCTTTCCTCAAGTCTGTACGGCTTTGTATACAGTACGGCGGTGACCATTTCCCCGATGTTTCTGATCATCGGGAATGTTATATTGATGCAGGAGGTGCTGGGATATTCCGAAGCCGGATATACCCTGCGGGAGCTTTTTTCCTGTACGATACTGTATATTTTTATCTTTGCGCTGCTGTGCGCGGCGCCCTTTAACGCGGTGCTTTCCCGGTATCTGTCGGATACCATTTTTGAAGAGCGCTACGAGGACATTATGCCCTGCTATTATGTGGGGCTTTTGCTGAATCTGATTCCCTCCGTGATTCTGGGAGTGCTGTTCTGCCTTCATGAATATTATGTGGGAGGCGTGGAGCTGTATTATGTATGTACCGGCTTTCTTGGCTTTATTTCTCTGGTCATTGTGTTTTACTCCATGCTGTATCTCTCTATCTGCAAGGATTACAAGAAAATTTCCTGGTATTATCTGCTGGGGATGGTGGCTGCCTTTCTTCTTTCATTGTTGTTTGTGCGGGTTCTTTCCATGGAGGTGACCTACAGCATGCTGCTGGCGCTGACCATAGGCTTTTTTCTGACAGCCTGCATGGAATATGCCAAAATCCGGGGATATTTTCAGAAGAACAGCAACCGCTACCGTCTGGTTTTTATCTATTTCGGGAGATACTGGGAGTTGATTTTCACCAACTTTTTGTACACATTGGGTTTGTACATTCACAACTTTGTTTTCTGGACCACGGACATGAAAATGGTGGTGGCAGACAGCTTTGTCTGCGCCCAGCCCTATGATATGGCTTCCTGTCTGGCCATGTTTACCAATATTTCCGCTACCATTATTTTTATCGCCAGGGTGGAAATGCACTTCAGCGAGAGATACAGAAAATATTCCGAGGCGGTGATCGGAGGCCGGGGATCGGATATTGAGCTGGCAAAAAAGAGGATGTTCACTCAGCTGGATACGGAGCTGATGAATCTGGTGCGTATTCAGTTCTGTATTTCCATTGTTGTTTTCCTGGTATGTATTATTTTTCTGCCGGGTCTTGGCTTTTCCGGGCTGACCATGCGGATTTATCCCTGTCTGGCGGCCGGATATTTTATTCTGTTTCTGATGTACGCGGAAATCCTGTTTCTGTATTATTTCAATGACTTAAACGGCGCGCTCCTGACCTCCATCGTTTTCTGCGGGGTCACATTTCTGGTCAGTATGGCAGCCAGAGAGTTCCCTGACTACTGGTATGGGGCGGGCGTCGTGGCGGGCTCCTTTGCGGGCTTCACCTGCGCCTACGGGCGGCTTCGGTGGGTGAAAAAGCATCTGGATACTCATATTTTCTGCCGGGGAACGCTGTTAAAGAAGGGATCCGGGAGGAAGCCCTCCGGGAAGGTATATGATGTGTATGAAACGCTTCAGAAACCAAAAAGGACTGCGGCGAAAAAGAAAATCTGACAAAGAAGGGGTATGAGTTATGGGAACAGCGCAAATGTTGAGAGTGGCGGTGGTGGTAATCGGGATTTTCCTTCTGATGGAGGTGTTCCTGGCCTACTGCAAAAAGAGGCTGAATGAAAATTATGCCTTTGCCTGGGGGGTATTTGCCATTGTGCTGATGATCTGCGGCGCGGTGCCGGCACTGAGCGGCTGGAGCCGGGCGCTGGCCAGCCAGACCTCCATCTTTTATGTGATTATGGGTGTCTGTATCGTGTGGCTTTTGTTCACCATGAGTGTGAATCTGTCCAGATTGTCCGCCCGCAATCAGGAGCTGGCCATCCAGCTTTCTCTTCTGAACACGGAGATGGAGCAGGTGCTGAAAAAATACAGAAAGGAAACGGGAAAAGATCTGATGGAGCCGGAAAAATGAAGCCAAAAAAGGTACTGTTTGTGATCAATACCCTGGGGAAGGCCGGGGCGGAGGTGGCGCTGATGGAGCTTTTGCGGCGTCTGCTTTCCATACAGAATCAGTGGGAGGACTGTCAGCTGAGTCTGGATCTGTATGTGCTGACGTCCCAGGGGGAGC
>JAJQID010000170.1 GCA_021199405.1 Lachnospiraceae bacterium | reverse complement strand
AAAATCAGCTTGGCGTCCTGGCCGCCCAGCTCCACTGCGGTTCTGGCCCGGGGATAGAGAGCGCAGACCGCTGCGGCGTTTGCCACCACCTCCTGAATATAAGGGACGCCCAAAGCCTCCGCCGCCGGTTTTCCTCCGGAGCCGCACACTGCGGCCTGCAAAACCATCTCCGGAAATTTCTCCGCCGCCTCGCTCAAAAGTGTCAGCGCTGTCTCTGTCTGTCTGGCATGATGTCTTCGATAAACAGAATAAATCACCTCATATGTATGGGCATCGATGATCACCAGCTTTACCGTGGTGGATCCGATATCGATGCCCAATCTCAGCTCTGTTGATTTCTCCTTTGCTCCGGCTGTTTCCTGTGCTGGAATCCTCTCCCCGTCTTTTCCTCTGACTGAAGCTGTCTCTCCCCCGCTCCCAGGGCACTCAGCGCCCACTCTTATCTCTTCGCTTTTCATCTGTACCGGGTTTCACGCCTCCTTTGCAATCCATCCCGCCACGTCTCCCCGCTCATTTACGTAGGTCAGTTTTTTTCCGTAAGCCGCCTCATAGGCCGCTGTCTTCTGCCGGTAATCCTTTTCCATCATCTCCAGACTGTTGGTTCTCACATCCTTCTGCGGATCCGGATAAATGGGCGGCAGTACATGCATCACCCACCGGGTTTTATAAAACTCCTCCGTCTCCTGCTCGGGCAGATCCTGAATCTCCACAAAGCAGGAAATGACAGGTACGTCATTTAAGGCCGCATAATAATAAGCGCCCCGTTTCGGCGGCCTGGGCTTACGATAATTAAACCACATCTCCTGCTCCGGATAAATCAGTACCTTATCTCCCCGTGCCAGTATTTGGGCAATCAAGGGGTCAAAAAACTCGCTGGTATATTTTTTGCTCTTTGAAATGGGGATATTATCCACATAATTCATGATAAAGCCCAGAAAACCTGTCATGGCCAGATTGGTCTCCTGCACCACCGTGTACATCCGTCCCTGACCACCCCGACGCATGGTTTCCCTTACCACCGTGTTGTCCAGGGGATTGAAGTGATTGCTGGTGACGATGGCGCCGCCCCGGATATCGTCCAGATTTTCCAGTCCTTCCACCCGGGTATTTCGATTGTAAAGTAAATCAAACACATAAAGGAAAGACATGGCCAGCCGATTTTTCAGCCAGTAGCCCACGGTTCCCCAATTCCTGGCATACTGAAGCGCCAGCTGCGTTTTCTGTTCAGCTGTCATATTGGGGTCGTTTACTTCCGTTTTCAGGTTATAATTTCCATCCTCCGCGTTTTTTCTGATGTTTTCCACCACTTCCGCTTTATTTCCGCCGATGATCATATCTGAATCCCTTCTCTTCTGTTACTGCTTTTTCATCCATGAACCGGTTGATCCTGACCGCATTCCCACTCTCCGGTTTCTGCGGTTCACGGAAGCTTACAACCGGATTCTCTCTCCCTGATCCCTGAGCTTGCGGAAGGTTACCTCCTCCCCGTCGATGGTCGCCGCCTTTCTGACCATGGTCGCCATGCAGTCTGCATCCGAGCGCTTCTGCTCCTCGGAATAGCCCTCCTTATGGCGAAGGATGTCCTGATAAAAGGGCGACTGCTCAGCATATTTCCAGAAATACTCCTCATAGGCGATGTCGTCATAGCACCAGGGCTTGGAAAACAGATTATAGTGAATCAGCTTCGGTTCCTTCACTAAAGTCTCATTCTCACCGGCCGGCGGCATCACATCCCACTCTCCGTCCAGCATGACCACCCGTCCCTGGCAGATGGCGTTGAGATAGTCCTGATCCGGGGCAATGCAGTCAAGATGCCAGGTATTCAGCAGCCGCATAAACTGATCGGCAAATTTTTCCTCCCGCAGCTTTTCCAGGTTCATCACCATGATGCCGGAGTTAAAGTAGTCCGTGTTTTTCACACCGATGGCTTCTTGCGCATAATGGGACAGCTCAGGCACCGCCGTCACCGCCTGATCCGTACATACCGCCAGCAGTCTGTCCCCCAGCTCCACCTCGTAAAGCTTCGAAATATCCCCCGGCACCACAATGTCGCTGTCCAGATAAATTCCCTTATCATACTGGGGAAACATATCCGCGATAAAGAGCCGGAAATAAATGGTCAATGTAAAATAATCGCAGCGCAGCCAGTTTTCCTCCCGGTCCGTCAGCCAGCTGTAGCTGTCCTTCATTTTCATAAAAATCATCTCAAAGGGCGGCTTTACGGCCTCAGCCAGCAGAGCCTTGTGCTCCTCACTGACGTCCTGCTCCAGCACAATGATTTTATAATGATACTCTTTGGATGCGTTCTCCATCATGGAGCGCAGTGCGCAGTCCAGATAGGGCACATAATCATCATCAACAGTAAAAAAAACAGGTATTTCTTTCATAAATTTTCTCCTCTTCTCAGTGTCCCCGACATACCCCGCAATCCGGTTCGTTCCCGTATGTACTCCTCCAGCAGATCGTCATATTCCGTCAGTTTCAGCACACTGTGCACCCGCTCCACCTCCCAGGGCTTCACCGTCAGCGTATGAATCCACGGAAAAAGGCGGAAGGAGGTGGTAAAATGCTGCAGCACCGTGTCCTCATGAAGCCGCCTCTGATCATTGTATTTTCTGCAGCAGATCTTTTTGGTCTCCGCCAGCTTATTGATGGCAGACTGATCCGGCATGAACATTTTTTTGCTCCGGCACAGGGCGCGGCAGCGCTCAAACAGCCCCGTCTGCCTGATTTTTTTTATATTTAATAAAAGAACTCCGGAATTCAGGTAATCCATATGAAAGGGATTTCTCCTGAAAAACCATTTTCCATAATAATCCAGGACCCCCGCCAGCTCCCAGGACTCCATTTCCTGATGATAAAAATCCCCCGGATTCCTCCGACAGACCACATCATTGTCCAGATACAGAATCCGATCCGGTATCTCCGGAATCTGATCGGCAAACAGCCGCAGCATACAGCAGGGTGTAAAGCGGGTCGCCATGTTGGCGGCGGGCACCTGCTTTTTGAACTGCTCTGTGGCGTCAATGAGCCGGACACGGCTATGAGCGTTCTGTTCCTTTACCCGCCTGTCCAGATACTGAATGATCTGTTCCGTCACAGGGCAAACCTCTCTGCCCCCGGTTTCTTTTGCCGAAAGGGAAAGGGTCAGGACAAAAATATTCAGTTCCTCGCTGCTGTTTTTCAACAGGGATAATACGGAGATCATCAGGCCGTCTTCTATGTTTCTGTCTCCGCAGTATAAGATGTTAATCACTGGCTTCTCTCCCTTATTTCTATATCACCTGACGCATTATCCTGTGAAATTTGGCTTCACAGCTTTTTAGTCAGCACACTGCATATCCTGTTTTTCATTCTGTCTCTTTGCCCTGTTCCTCCGGTTTCCTGACATAGCGGATATACTGGTAAGTGCTGGCCTGGCTTCTCTCCTGCATACACTGGTAAACCTCATCATGCAGCTTTCTCTGGGCAGCTTTTTTTCCCAGCTCCTGTTCCGGGTAAAAAGGGCCGTCAATGTAGGTGGTAATTCCCGGCTTTTGTCCCCGCCGCCGCTTCTGGTAGGTGGTAGTCATACAGTACGCCGGCGCCCCGAACTGTACCGGATAGCGAAAGGAGGTCTCCGGGAAAGGACGCACAAAGCTGCAGTAAGGCCACACATGTGCCTCCGGATAAATGATGATGCATCTGCCATGCTCCAGATGATACCCCATAGCATTCAGAAAGGGTTTCATCTGCGCCATGGACTGGGGCACAATCAGCGCCCCCAGCATAGGAAGAAGCCTCCCCAGCAAAGGAATGCCCAGATTGGCCGAGCCCGCCACTGTATAAAGCCTTTTAGGAAAAATATACATGGCCGGGGCAAAGGCGTCCCCCACAGGCTGGGTGTGATTGCCATACAGGAAAATTCCCTGCCCTTTACAATTTTTCAGCTTTTCTCTGCCAACCACCCGAATATGAAGTCCGAAATAAGAGTAAAAAAAACTGAATATTAACGCAATTCCATACAGTACCGCCGCCGCGGCCCGGTAAAAAATATTCTCATGGAGCCACACAAAATCCTCCGGCAGCTTTTCCTCCTGCTGCCTGCTCTCCACAAAATCATCCGTATATTCGCGATAATACCGTGTCTCTTCCCTCATTTTTCTTTTCTTTCCGAAAACATTCCAGGTACAGCGTTTCATAAATAACCGGGCTTTATGCGCTTGTTTTCCGACAACACATAGATTTCCCAAAACACGCGCTTCCTATTCTCAGCGGAGTACCCGCCCCGAGTTTATGCTATGATAGCCTTTCAGTTTCAACTCAAAATAAACTGCCTGATGAAATTTTTGCATGGCAAACGGCACATTTCCAGACAATACAAAAACTGCCAGCAGATTGACTCTGCTGGCAGAAGAGATTCCTTTTTTTAATTATTGTCTGCCTGGCGAAATGTCCTATACTCGTTTACAGTCTCAGGGCAGCGAGCAACGCCTTCTGCATATCGAAAAAAACATATGCTTCATAATGGCGCATGATGACAAATGAAGGGACTGAAAATGGAAGATGCATGGAGAAATACACGGCAAAAGGAAACCGCTCCTGACGTAAAGCAGGAACGGCTTTCATCCCGATATGCCATATTACTCTCAGCTTAAAAGCTGCTCTTTAGCCTACAGGTATTCCGCCTCTCCAAAAGCCTTCCGCAGCTTTAAAAGCGCTTTCTTTTCTATTCTGGACACATAACTCCGGGAAATATGAAAATATTCCCCCACCTCCGACTGGGTGTACTCCCGGCTGCCGTTTAAACCATAGCGCATGGTCAGAATCTGCTTTTCTCTGTCCGTCAGCGCACTGCCCAGCACCTGGCCCAAAAAACGTACCGTCTCCTTTTCCTCCAGATCCGCGGCCATATCCTCCTCCTGAGTGCACACATCAATGATCTGAATCTCGTTGCCCTCTTTGTCTGTACCCATGGGCTCATAGAGGGACACCTCCCGGGACAGCTTTTTTCTGGTGCGAAGCATCATCAGGATTTCATTTGCTATCCTCTCCCCAAGGCGCCTTAAGGTTACAGGAATCCTCCCCGTCCTCATAATCCACATCTGAGAAGCACTCCAGGTCGTCCGTGTCTTCTTCGCCTTCCTCACCCTGATTTAAACCAGCGATTTCCGGATATTCAATCGCGTCTTCAGCCGCGCCGAACAGCACCAGGTGCGCGTTCTCACCGTCCCAGACCACCTTCCTGACCAGGGTACGAATTGCGGCCCGCTTCTGCTCCACCGTCATTTCATCAATACCGGATTTGAATACGGTTAATAACTGCCGCATCACATCGAACTCAATATCACTGAGCGCGTGGCTGGACGTCAGTCCTTCCAGCTCATGAATCCGAGAGTCCAGACTCTCACAGTCCTGACTTAACTGCTCAATCCGCTTCGCCACCTGGTTTCTCGCCGCGCCTGTCCCCATGTCCGCCAGAGAATCTACCAGGGCTTCCATCTTCTTTTCCAAGTCGTTTTTATTCTGCCGCAGAGACTTCAACTGTTCCTCGTAGTCCGCGCGGTTCCCCATATAATACCGGCGGCTCTGCTCCAACTGCCCAACAAACGCGCCGTGATCGTCCTCCAGCATTTTGATCTGCTCAATGACCGCCGTGTCAAGCGTATTACCGCCGGCATTTCTGCGATTGCACACACTGCGCTGGCTGCGTTCCTTCATTTTGCACACATAGGTATAAATCGGTTTCCCATCCGCGGTTCTGCGACGGCCGAGCTTCGGGTACATACGGCTGCCGCAGCTGCAATATAACAAACCGGTGAGCAGCGCCTCATTGTTGCGCGGCTTTCGATAAGATTTGGACTTATTTCTCTCCAGAGATTCCTGAACACTGACCCACACCTTTCCCGGAATCATCCCCGGATGCAGCCCCACCGACACAATCCACTCGCTCGGCGGCAGATATATGGTGGTCTTTCCCTTCTCCTGGTCAGTACGGTTGTAGGCCATGATTCCATGAACGCCGTCAAACGCGTCCCTGTCCGAAAAAAGATCGCAGTCCACCTTCACCAGATAGTCATACATATCCTCATCGGCAATGGCATAAACCGGGTTCTGCAAAATCGCTTTGATGGAAAAGCGGGTAAAATATTTGTCATTTTTCGTCTTTATTCCCCGCTTGATTAGCTCCGCCTCCGTGAGCGTCTGCGAATCCGTTTCCACATACAGATCAAAGATTGTCTTCACAATCTCCGCCTCCTCCGGGATCAGCTTTAGCTTGCAGGCTTTCTTGGCTTTCCCATCAATAGTGACACTCTTCACCGCTTCCGAAGCATAGCCGGTGGGCGTTGTGCCGCCCAGCCATCGACCGGTCTTCGCCAGCTCGTGCATATTGTCCCGGATACGCTCCGCGATCGTCTCCCGCTCCAGCTGCGAAAACACAGAGGCGATATACATCATGGCTCGTCCCATCGGCGTTCCGGTGTCAAACTGCTCCTTAATGGAGATAAAGGCAATGTCCAGACGGGACAACTCCTCAATCAGTCCCGCAAAGTCACTGATATTGCGGCTGATCCGGTCCAGACGATATACGACAATGGCCTTGAACTTCCTCTTCTTCGCCGCATCCATCATCTTTTTATAATCCGGGCGGTTAAGGTTGCCGCCGGAGAAACCTTCATCCTCATATACGATTGTACGCTCCAGCGCTTCTTCACCATAATGAAGCCCGATATATTCTTTACAGAGCTCAATCTGATTTCCGATGCTCTCGCCCTTGCCGGTATATCTGGATTTGCGGGAATAAATGGCGATACAATCATCATTCTTTAGCATTTTCTTTCCTCCTTACCTTGATATGTGATATAATTTGTGCTATTATATCACAAGGTAACTATAATGTAAACACGAAAGAGGGAGGTTTTCTATGAAATCAATGTATGAAGAAATGGGTGGAACCTATCATGAGGATGAGCATGGCTGCCTGATCCCCGATCTGAAGATACCGGAGGAAGAAATGGTTCCTGTCGGCTTATGGGGCCAGCGGCACAAGCGCTTTTTAAAAGAACATAAACCGATTCTCTATTCCGAACTGCTCCTGGAAGGCTGCTTAAACCGCTACCTGGCCACCATAGACGAGCAGGCTCAGGATCGGTACGACCTGCTCATTGATCAGATGAAAGAACGCCAGGGCATCACGGAACAGCTTAAGATGGAGGCACCCTTTGAGTGGGTCGGCCGGATGAACAACATCGCAGCATGTGCAAGGGAAATCGTAAATACAGAACTGATTTACACGTAACAGGAAACAGGGCTGGACCCTGATAACAGAAAATTTGCAGAAAATTCAGGATTACCCAAAAGCGGCTCCCTTGTAAAAGAGCCGCTCGTGTGGTATCCTAATATTAACGAAAAGGCCATTTTTTATGAATACTGTCAATATTTCATCGTATCATTTGAGGAGACAATGCTTATGGGGGTAAAGGATACTGTAACTGCCAGATATATGCAGCAGAACGAGATCTTTGCTGACGCCTTTAACTATTATGTTTATGGCGGCAGGCAAGTCATTCATCCGGACAACCTGGAGGAACTGGACACGCGTGAAATTGGTGTTCCCTATGGCAATCCAGAAAATGCCGAACAGCCGGTTCAAAGAATCCGCGATGTGATCAAATCTGTCATAGCAATGACTGATAAAAAGACTGCCTACCTGGTCCTGGCAATCGAGAATCAGAGTAATGTGCATTATGCCATGTCTGTAAAAAACATGGTCTATGACGCGCTCCAATACGCCAAGCAGGTAGAAAGAGCGATCGCGTCTCACAAAAAAGCTGGAGATTACAAAGGCGCGGACAGCGACGAATATCTTTCCGGATTTATGAAAGAAGACCACCTGATGCCGGTCATGACACTTGTTATTTACTGGTCAGCCAAGCCATGGGATGGGCCGCTGTCCATCCACGAATTATTTGAGAATCCGGATACGGAGCTACTCCCCTTTATTCCGGATTATAAAATCAACCTGATTGCTCCGGCCACAATCCAGGACAATGATTTCAGTAAATTCAATACCACGTTGAAAGAGGTACTAACCTTTATCAAATATTCCCGTGATGCAGACAAACTTGAGAAAGCCGTCAATTCAGACGAAGGTTTCCGGCATCTAGGGCGAAACGAAGTCGATGTGTTAAATGCTTGCGTGAACGCAAGCCTGACGATGAATAAAGAAGAGGAGGTGCTTGATGTGTGCCAGGCAATTCAAACTTTAAACGAAAGAGCTGCTGAAAAAGCGGCAAATGAGCGGCAGATTGAGGTCTTGTTGCAGAGTGTCAAGAATCTGATGAAAAATTTAGGTCTGTCTTCCGACCAGGCCATGAATGTGCTGGGTATCTCCGATAGTGACCGCAGTTCCATTGCGTCAAGGCTTTAAATCTCAGTAGCTTCTCCTTCGCACAGCAAAAGCTCCGGTCAGGTGATGAACGAATGACCTGGCTGGAGCTTTTCATCAATCTTAAACATCCTCCCTGTCTCCCAGCATAGCCGTCACCGTAAAAACATGCTTTACATCATCATATTTCCAGTCAAAGTCTCCCCGGTATTTTCTGAGCGTTCTGGTGACGCTCTTTAAGCCAATGCCATGAAGGCTTTTGTCTGTCTTGGAGGACTGGAGATGACTGCCGCTGCTTTTCGGAAGGTTGTCGCAGCTGTTGGAGAGAACAATCACATCGTATCCGTTGCGAAGAGTTGTCATCAGAGAGACAGTTTACTGTTCA
>JAJQID010000196.1 GCA_021199405.1 Lachnospiraceae bacterium | reverse complement strand
GGGCATCCATCTTAAAGTAATCCTCCAAAGCATGGTACAGCTTTTCATTCTCCCTCATCTCCCGCTCAGCCAGCATCTGATTGATGCGGCCAAAACGGCTGCCCTGTCCGTTGAAATCCGCACCTCCCTGCTCCACGCCCTGCTTTAACAGCACTTCCTCGCTGCCCTCCAAAGTATAAACCTCATACTGAAGTCTTTCATTATAGAAAAGCAAAAACTGACGGGCATACAGGCCCTCACAGATTTTTTCCATAGGGAAGGACTCTTCCTTTTCCGGCTCCTGCTCTATTCCCTGGAGCAGTCTGCAGCGCACCCAGACAGGACCGTCGGCCAGTCCCCGGTATTCCAGAACCTGATAAGCCTCCTTCTCCAGAATAGCTTCAAACAGCGTATGAAGGGATTTAAACCAGGAAAGATACACTCCATCTCTGTAAAATTTTTCCAGCCAGGATCTGGCCAGCGTCAACACCTCTTCCTTCTGCCTCCCCAGACCAGCCCGCAGAATACTTTCCAGAAAGCTTATGCGCACCACTGAACTGAACTCTGTTTCCTGCGCCAGCTCCGTGATCAGGGAAAGCTGCACCGGACCAACGGGTTCTTTTTTCAGGCAGCCCTGAAGGCCGGAAAACTCCAGAAATTCTGACAGCAGGGAAATATCGTCCCCCTCATACGCTGTCAGGATTTCCTCCGTGTTGGTCAGAATATACTGCTCCTGCGTCATCTGGCCGATCAGACGACCCGCGAAATCAGAGGTATCCGCCGAAATCGCCCTGGCTCTGGTAAAAAGAATCCCCTTTTCCAGCAAAGTGGCATCCCAGTGATTCATCAGATATTCCATGCCCTGGACGCCGATGGTTTCCTCCCTGTAAAGGGTCTGCCAGAAGGACAGTTCCTGCGCCTGTCCTTCATCGCTGTCATCAAATATCAGCGCCATGACGCTTTCTATCTCTTCCCCCCGCTTTTCCTTCTCCAGAACAGGAACAATCCGGGCGGCAAATGCTCTCTTATATTCCTCCGTCACAAGAGGATCCTCAAACAGATGAAGAATGCCGGGCAAAAGACTCCCCAAATTCTCATCCTTCGTCTCCTCCGCCACCGCCATCTGATACAGCCCGTACTCACTGGCGTTGTCATTCAGCCAAGCAGCCCAGCCGGTCTGATCCATCATCGGTGTGATGACAGCATCCTCGCAGGGATAACGCCTGCCAAAAGAATCCTCCGCCCACAGCTCATAGCGGCTGCCATATAACGGAAGGATGGCCGATCTGTTTTTGATTCCAGCCCGGATCTCCTGCCAGTAATCCTCATACTCCACAATGGCTGTCCCCTCCCACAGGGGCAGACCCTCCACACAGCAGGAATAACAGATATCCGCCAGCAGCTCCCCCTGATCAGAGGAAAGCATGGGAGACACCAGAAAATTAGTGTAAAGATAACACAGACCCGCGTTGACCTTTCCCTTCCGAAACTGCTCCATCATAAAGGGCTGGATCAGCGGCTCATATTCTTTGTATAAGTTCAGCCAGCGGGCACGGTATTTATGTACCAGAGCGTACAGATAAGCACAGCGCACCTCATCCGTGGGTGAACTGTGGGCAAAGTACTGAAGCACGGTCATGGGAATAGCTCTCTCAGCGGACAACTCCTCTCCGTCCATCTGCCAGCTCTCCACCGGAAGAGATTCCAGATAGATTTCATACAGGCCATTTTGGTTCAGTCCTTCGTCAATGGCGCGCCGATACCAGACCGTCATGCCCGGCTCCCTGTGGCTCCCCAGAATGCCCTGACGGCAAATTGCCTCCAGCAGCAGCCTTCCCGGGGCCACCTCATACATTCCCTTCAGCAGAGGAAGATACAGCGGCCTGTAAAAATTCAGGGTGGACATATATTCCGAGACAATTCCCGCCAGAGAAATGGAAACTCCGGTGTGACGAAGCATAAAAATCAGCAGATGCTCCTCAAACTCCGAGGTCTCATAAACAAAGGCAGGATTCCTCTCAATCAATGACCTTGCTTCCAGATACAGAAGCGGGCTGCGGCAGCCCCGGATAAACATTCCCTTCAGAAAGTGATACTGTTCGGCGGCATCCACCATATTTTCCTTATTTAAATAATAATAAAACCAGGAAATCTGCCACAGGGCAGGATACTTTAAGGAAAGCTCCTTCAGCTTGCCGGCCACCTTCTCATCATAAGCCGGATCGTCCTGCATCAGTGTGGTCAGATAAAGATAGTAAGCATGACACAATGGAAAGCGGTCGCTGTAGTCCAGCAGCCAGACAGAGCACTCATCCAGCAGATTCTCCACCGACTCCGTGTCCCGGCGCATAATTCCAAGCTGAACATAAAACAGCTGGGCGCTGATATCTGTGTCAGGCTCCTCCAGAAGCTTCCCCACGATCTCTTCCGATTCCCTCATCCAGTCCAGACGGCTCACTTTTCTGAGGCGCATATCCATATAAAGTTGTGTCAGCCTTACGCGCAGCTTCCGTGAATTTGTGTTCATCCCTGGTGCCTTCCATTTTTATCCATACACGGAATAGTATAGCACATTCCAACAGACTTTCACAACATACAATTCATTTTTATTCTTACGATGGAAAACTTGAAAGAATACAAATCCTGCGGTATAATATCTCTGTCATTCAAAAGAGCGAAAACACGTCAAGATAAATGAAAGGAGGGAAAATCATGGAGGTAACAGAAATGACAGAAAAAGAACTAAAAGACCAGACAATCCGGGAATACGTGAATCTACAGCGGATTAAAAACGCTGAAGACCGCGAAAAAGAGCTTGCATATCAGGAGAAAATCTTAAAAGCCAGGCTGCAATCCCTCGGAATTCCAACAGAGGATCTTGAGCCCTGACGGTTTCATTCAAATACAGACGATAGACATGCCGGACTTCTGAGAAATCAGAAGTCCGGCTTTTAAATATTCCTTTACACCAGCTCTTTCGCCCAGCTTTGCGCCAGGTCGGTCCGCTCCCAGGTCATGTCAGCAGTATTACTGCCGAAATGCCCGTAGCTTGCGGTGCGGCTGTATATGGGCCGTCTCATATCCAGCTTTCTGATGATTGCCGCCGGGCGCAGATCCAGATCTCTTCTGATCAGCTCGCTGATCCTCCCACTGGAAATTCTGCCGGTACCGAAGGTATCCACCAGCACGCTGACAGGCTCAGCCACCCCGATCGCGTAGCTCAGCTGAACCTCGCACCTTTCAGCCAGTCCTGCGGCCACCACATTCTTGGCAATATACCGCGCCATGTAAGCCGCGGATCTGTCCACCTTGGAGGGATCCTTGCCGGAAAAGCAGCCGCCGCCATGTCTGGCGTAGCCGCCGTAGGTATCCACAATGATCTTTCTCCCCGTCAGCCCGCTATCACCGGCAGGCCCGCCAATGACAAAGCGCCCTGTGGGATTGATGTAAAACTTCGTGTTCTTATGTAACAGCTTCTCCGGAATAGAAGGCAGGATAACTTCTCTTCTGATATCCTCGCGCAACTTCTCAAGCTCAATCCCATCTCTGTGCTGGGTTGAGACTACAACCGCTGTAACGCATGCCGGCTTTCCTGCCTCATCATATTCCACTGACACCTGACCCTTTCCGTCCGGCAGAAGATAGGGCAGAATGCCCTCCTCCCTGACGAAAGTCAGTCTCTTTGTAAGTCTGTGTGCCAGTTCAATGGGAAGCGGCATGAGACTCTCCGTCTCCGTGCAGGCAAAACCGAACATAATCCCCTGGTCGCCCGCGCCGCTCTCATCCTCAGTCTCCCTGTTCACTCCCATTGCAATGTCCGGGGACTGAGCGTGGATATCCACCTGAATTTGGCAGGTATCTGCATCAAAGCCTATGCCTGGTACGGTATAGCCAATGCTGCGTATCACCTCTCTGGCCACAGCCTCGTAGTCTACCGCGCAGGCGGCAGTGATCTCGCCCATAATATGTACAGCATCAGTAATCGCTGTGGTCTCACAGGCCACATGGGCATTTGGATCTTTCGCCAAAACAGCATCCAGGATTCCGTCCGAAATCTGATCGCAGACCTTGTCCGGATGCCCTTTGGTTACACTCTCTGAGGTAAAAATACTTCTTTCCATAGCTCTCCTTTCATTCGTTTTCCCGGCGTCATGCCCGAAGACATAACAACCGTCCTCTGGTGCAGCCGCTATAAGGAACTGTTAAAGAATTTATCCTGTGTCATATGCAAGGTTAATCTTTAACAGTTTCCAAACGACCACAGGGAAGAAGTATAGCAGGAACAAGATTAAAAGACAAGAGTGTCCGGAAATTGTTTTTATTTTTCATGTTTTTTTAATTTTTGGTAAAATTTACCGCGGAGGAGCAAAATACAGACACACGCCGTCAGAATAACCGGTACAAGTATCCTCAGCGCCTTCTCCATCCGGATCAACCCTGCAGAGGAGACTGCAGCTGAGGACTGATCAGCCTCCGGTTCTTCCCCAGCAGCTTCTCCCGCGTCTGCCTCTCCATCCCCGTTTTCTGTTTTTGCAGATCCGTCTGACGACTCGTCCATCCTCTCACAATACACCACATAGCGGTAAAGGCCGTTGGAAAGATAAGGATGACATGTCATCAGCGTCACCAGGTCTCTCCCCTCCTGTATCAGAACTGCCGCGATGTCTGACGGGGCAATGACTCTGATCTCTGTCACCTGATAGACCAGAGTCTCCCACGGATTGACAATATAAATCAGACTGCCCTCCGTCAGACTCTCAATCTCCCTGAAAAAGGCCATTCCTCCATAGCCTCTGTGTCCCGCAATGACACAGTTGGAGGAAATTCCTCCAATGGGCAGACTGGTCTGGGAGAGTACCGCTGCCCCGGCCGCGAGATTCTCCGCTGATGCTCCCAGATACAGGGGCAAAAGCACATCCATATCCGGGATCTCAATGTAACCAACCATATTGTCATCTATATGCCATGCGCTCAGGTCGATCGGTTCCTGCTGATAACTCCAGGCATCCGTCAGGCTCTGCCCATTCTGCAGCAGACTCTCATTATATTCCAGCATTGCCGCATAAAGAGCGGACAAATCATCGGAATCTGCACTGCCAGTATCCGTCTTGAACTCCCCTGCCCCTGTGCTGCCGGTATCCGCCCTGAATTCTCCTGATTCTGCATCGCCGGTACCTGACTTGTACTCTCCTGACTCTGCACTGCCTGTATCTACATCGGATTCATGCATCTCCGCATGATATCTCTCTTCAAAATCCTGAATTACAGTCCTGACCTGCCTGTCAAACTGCCACTCTCTGATAACTGGACAGGCATAGATTCCCACACCGGCCAATATGATCAGAATCCCCATCCCTGTTCTCAGCCTACCCATGCCTTCTCCTGCCCCGCCGTGCTCTCACGACAAACATCATAAGCAGTGCTGCAATCAGAAGCACAAAGGAGACAGTCAGTGCCCTGACATATTCGTTCATCCAATGACTTTCAACAGCTTTCAGCGAAATCGCTCCGGGCTCTTCATATTCCTCCACATATTCTGTCCTGACGCCTCTGACCAGCAGCCGGTGTGTGTTGACCCCGTATGGTGTACAGGTGACCAGCGTACAGTAATCCATCCCGCTCTCAATCCGCAGAGCGGAGACGTCATAGGGCTCCACCACCAGAATCTGATCCACCTCATAGGCAAGCTTCTCATCCAGAACTGTGAGAATAAAGACATCTCCAACCTCCATCTGAGTCAGGTCAGTAAACAGTCTGGTGCTGCTCAGACCTGTATGCCCAGTCAGCACACAATGGGTTGAAGTACCGCCAATCGGCAGAGAGGAGCCTGCGAGATGTCCAACGCCCTTCTCCAGCACCTCGCTGTCTGTTCCATGATTGATCGGAAGGGTCAGATCCAGGCAGGGGATACTGATGTAGCCCATCAGACCGGTTCCGCTTAAATTGAGCAGTTCCGAATAAGTATTCTCCGAATAGGACCAGACCTCAGCCGTGAATGGGTCCAGCAGCTCCACACTTCCTGAAGCAATCACTTCATTATAATGCTCTGCCCGCTCCCTGGCCTGTTCAAGCTCCTCCCGCTCGGTGCTGTCCATTTCAGCGTCATAGCTGATGACCAGACTGTCCGCCCGGTGGACAAACACCCAGTTGGCAATAAAAGGATAGCCCATCAGACCAATCCCCGCTGTAACAAAAGCTGCCAGCAGAATTCTTCTGAGCCTTCCCAATTATATGCCGCCCTTCTCTTTGCTCCCGATCACAAAGGCCACGCCCAGAGCCACCACAAGCGCCCCCGCAAGCGTGAACAGAAGCGTGCCGGTACCTCCAGTCTGAGGAAGGTCAAAGGTGCTGGTATTCTCAATACTCAGCATCACATAGCCATTCTCGGAAGTCACCTCATTTGTCCCGGCATCAACGGCGCCGGCGCCCATCAAGGCAGCTTCCCCATTCACGTATACGCTTGCAGGCTGTTTCTCACTCTCATACAGCTGGCTTACCACATCATCGGCTCTCAGATCTCCTCCGTTCACCCAGGCGGTCCAGTCCCCTGTATCCGGCAACAGATAGACACTGGTGGAGCGAAGATCTATTGTAATGGAATCCTTCAGCAGAGAATAGCCCTCCGCGGTTTCTATCTCTGTCAATATATAAGTGCCGGCCTCCAGTCCGTCGATTCTGAGATAGCCGTCGCTGTCCGGTCTGATGGCAATCTCATTCAGAAGCTCCTGATCCATCAGATCCGCATACTGACCTTCCTCGGCATGAACCATTGCCATACGATATTTCGATGCATTATCAGCCACATAATATGTACCGCCCTGAGCCTCCCCGGTTGCCCCGTTTATCATCGTCACCGGCACATAATATCCATAGTCCTCTCCATTTGTAGCGTTATACAGGACAAAGGCTGCCTCACTGGCGTCAACGTTATACACCTGACCTGTTGAATTGGTAAAAATCTTGAACGGCCTCGCTTCCTCCACGGTATCAAAGAAATAGCCGGAGAGTCCATAGGTATATACCTCTGCGGCATCCGCAATGGTATACTCCTCCGAGGAAGTCCGCTTCCAGGTCAGCGCCGCGATATTGGGATTGCCGGCATCTCCAAGGACCACGCTGCTTCCGGAATACAGAGTAGATGTATAAACCACTACCATATAATATCCGCTGTATTTCTGATTAAGCTCGCTTAGCCCGCTGTCCGTGAGAGTCACAGTCATCGTGCCTGTTTTGGCACTTATTTCATTCAGCGTTATCGTCTTTTCATCAAACACATATAAATCGGAAGAGCTATCGTAGGAAACAGTAAAATAGCCGCTGTCAGAGGACGACCATCTGGCTTTCGCCTTCCAGCCTGTAGTATCGCTTCTCGCGTATGATTCGCTGTCGAACCACCAGATTTCAACATCCTCATTATAGTACAGTGCCCCGCTCTGACTGTCTGTAACCTTAAATGTCTCCATGCTGGTCGCCCCGGGCGAAACCTGCGGAACCTCAATCACTATTCTGTAATACAGAACATCCCCTTCACTTGCAGTATCCAAATCCCCATATGAATCATTCTGACTGAGAATCAGCTTATCAGAATCCCTCACCAGCTTGTCAATGGTTGGGCTGCTGGTCTGATTCTTGGGATAAACATAGACGTCATAGATCCAGCCGCTTCCATCGGAAGTTGACATGGGCAAAGACACGAAAAACGGATCTGTGGTCGAGCCCACATTTGCCGTGACTCCGGTCTCCACCACAAGATACAGACCCTGCTCCAGATCATCGAACACAATCCGCCCATCATCGTCCGTTGAATCATATACCGCTGTATTCTGCTCAGAGATCCAGGTCTCCAGAGCCGTTTTGGCAGTGCTGCTGTCCTTCAGGACACCCGCCAGAGCCTCCATGATCTGATCGCTGGTAAAATAATCGGAATCCCCCTCCGTATACTCAGGATAGTAAGGGCTTGTGCCCAATCCCAGCACTGTCTGTAAATCATCCGGGACACTGTAGCATACCACGGCGAAGGTACCGCCGCTCATATACTCGATCATATCACCGACTTTGACAATTCCAAATCCGATGCCCGACATCGCGTAGTCGCCCAGCGCATCCATGACATCCTGACTTTCCTCGCTGCCGTCCGACGCCCTCTCCAGATCATCTATATCAGAGTTTTCCTCCTCATAAGCCGTTAAGTCATACTTGCTGATCGTCAGAGAGCAATCACGGCTTTCGTCAACCGTACTCGTTATATCGGCCAACGCTGACGCCGACACACCGACAGGCGCAGCCGCAAGCGTCACCGCCAGGCACAACGCCGCCATTTTACTCAAAAATTTCTTCATATACTGTGTGACAGTTTTAAAAAACTGTCCCTCCTTCCCACCGGAAATAATGATTATGTGCTTTTGTACGGTGGTTCCTGCGCCCATCCCATAGATTTTGGAGCAGGTTCTTCAGTATATTTCACTCCTGAGTATGCCGGCAAAAAGAATTTGGCAGATGGTTCACTTTATCTGCCGCAGTTCCCTCTCAAGCTCCCGGACTTTCTCCTCATTCAGGCTTTGAATTTCCGCAATTTCCTCAATCGAATATCTGCCCGCTCGGAGCATCTTTTTGGCTGCTTCTGTATTTGCCTGATTTTTTCCTTCTTCACGGCCTTCTTCTCGAGCTTCTTTTCGGCCTTCCTGGCGACCTTCCCGGCGGCCTTCTTCGCGACCTTCCTGACGGCCTTCCTCGCGGCCTTCCTGACGGCCTTAATCTCGTCCTGCCTGACGGCCTTCCTAGCGGCAGTCCAGACGGCCTGA
>JAJQID010000036.1 GCA_021199405.1 Lachnospiraceae bacterium | reverse complement strand
ATTTTTCCTGCTCCTCACTCTTCTCACCGATACAGTAGAGAACCTTCATTCCCTCGGCCACAGCCAGCCGAATCTCCTGATTGAGCAGACGGTTGACCGCATCCGGATCTGTCGTCCCTGCCTCCGCCAGAATTCCATTTTTATCATCTCTCTCCTCACAATGACCAATGATTGCAGACGTTACGCCCATGGCCGCCATGGCGCTGACAGGACGATTGGTAGTAAAGGCTCCAAAATTGCCGCCCACCGCCGTGTTCATGCGGTATACTCCCTGGCATCCGATCTGTACAGGTGAGTTTTCACACCGCGCCGCCGCCGCATTCAAAAGATGTGCCTCCGGAAAAAACTGTATAAATTCCGCCCCGGCAGGATCATATTTTTTTAATGTCTCCTGCGTATTTTCCACAATATAGCCGCCCCATTTTTCCATAGGCGCGATACGGTTGACACCGCCATACTCCACCGGCACGTCGAATCTTTTTAAATTCAAATACAGATGTTTCATGACAATTCCTCCACTGTCCTGCTCCTGTCAATGCGCTCTCCCTTTACAAAGGTATCCGTAACCTGGTATTCCGAATCCAGAATTACCACATCCGCCTGTTTTCCGACTTCCAGAGAGCCAATCTGATCATCCATGCCTGCTGCTTTCGCCGGATTGATCGTCAATAACGGCAGAATTTCCTCCAGCGGCCTGCCTGTAAAGGAGAGCAGATTACGCAGAGCCCGATCCATGGTCAGGGTGCTTCCCGCCCTGGAATTTCCTTCTGCCAGTCTCGCGTCTGAATTTTTTACGATCACGTCATTTACCCCCAGCTTATATCTTCCGTCCTTCAGCCCCGCGGCCATGATGGAATCCGTAATTGCAACCACCCGGTCAAACCCCTTCATTTTTAACAGAAAACGAACCGCTCCCGGATGCAGATGCAGGCCGTCGCAGATTGCCTCACAGTAAATATCTGATTCCAGGCAGGCGCCCATGATCGCCGGCTGATGCTGATGGAAAAGTCCCATGGCATTGAAGGTATGGGTCGCGCAGGACGCCCCGTTTCGGATGCATTTCCAGGCTGTGTCATAGTCCGCACCTGAATGGCCAATAGCGACCTTTATGTTTAGTTTCAAAAGCTCAGGAATAAGCTCTGGCACCCCTTTTACCATCGGAGAGACCGTCATATAACGAATATTTCCCTCCGCCTGCTCCTGATAACGGGCCGCCAGATCATAATCTGCCTCCCTGAGCAGCCATTCCGGCATGGCTCCCTTATACTCTTTCTCCAGAAACGGTCCTTCCAGATGAATGCCCTGCAGGTTCGCACAGTCCTCATGATCTCGCATATGCGCCACCGCTTCTCTGATACAATGCGACGTCTGTTCCTCCGTATCCGTCAGAATAGAGCAGAACCAGGAAGTAGTGCCATGAAGTGCCTTGAAATGACCGATTGCCTGAAAGTCCTCTCTGTCTGATGCATTCACGTCATGCCCTGCAGCGCCGTGGGTATGGATATCAAAGAAACCGGGAATCACATACTCTCCACCAGCATCAAAGCAATATCCGCCCCTGGGCTCGTCCAACGCAGCCCGATTCGTCTCAGAGGTTTTAGCCGAAGCCTCTTCCAGACGGGAGCCTCTTTCTTTTCTCTCCACAATATCCGTGATCCGTCCATCCTCATAGCCCAGATCCGCCGCGATAAAACGGCCGTCTACGTATACATTTCCATTAAAAATCCAGTGTTTCATTTCTCCTCCGTCCCGGTGTGCACCGTTCATTTTCGATTCAGACAGTCCCTGAAGTTCAGAAATTCAGGCAACGCTTCTCCCACAAGTGGTCTGCACCATTCCACAAAAGCGTCTGTCACATCATTGCCTTTTTCATTGATATATTCGTCCGGCATTTTCCGTTCAAAGAGCATCACCTGCTCCACCGGAACCAGCGTATATTCAATATCATACCATGGCGCCCGCTTTCTCACAAGGGCAACCATCCCGCCGTTTTCACCGGCCAGAATGCTCTGCACGGCAAATTTCCCCACGCAAACTGCCTCCTCGCGATCCACCGCGGACTGCCAGGCGATGGACGCTCTGCCCGCGATTCCGGGTTTTTCGCTTCTGGCTTTGATGCCAAGCTTTTTGATCACCAGCATTGCCAGGTGAGAGCTTACGTCCCCATAATAAACAGCTCTGTCTGTCTGATAGATTGGTTCCACAATGGATTCTCCCCGTTCATTTGCCAGCCCCTCGCTGGCCACTACCACGGCATAACCCTTCCTATCATATACTTCCTGAACATCCCTGAGAAATTCTTCCTCGTTAAACACTCTTTCCGGCAGATAAATCAGATCCGGCGCAGTATCTGTCTGTGTTCTGGCCAGCGCGGAGGCTGCGGCGATCCAGCCAGCATTCCGCCCCATGGCCTCCACCACACAGACATGTATGGGAAGCGCTCTGACATCCTGAGCGATCTCATGGACTGTGGCCGCAATATAACGTGCGGCGCTTCCGTATCCCGGCGCATGATCCGTCAGCGCGATATCGTTGTCAATTGTCTTTGGAATTCCAATCACCTTCACGCCTATTTCCTGACAGGTTCTGTATATATGTCCGCAGGCGTCCATGGTGCCGTTTCCGCCATTCAGCAGCACATACTCTATCCCATATTTCCGGAAAACCACGGGCATTTTAAGATAATCTTTTTCTTCAAGCGGATATCTGGATGATCCGATGGCGGACGCCGGCGTGGAGAGAAGCAGTGAAAGCCTTTCCTCCGAAAAAGCAAGCAGATCCACAAAGGCTTCTTTCAAAATCGCCTCCGTACCACCGATGGCACCATACAGATGTTCCACCCGACCGCTCTCTCTGGCCGCTCTGATTACCCCGTATAGAGATGCGTTCATGACGGCGGTAGGGCCGCCTCCATGTACAATCAGCATATTCCCCATTTTCACTCTTCCTCCTCTGCTCTCAGTTTGTCCTCATCCACGGGATCGGCGGGTAATCGTCAAATTTCCTGCCATGATACTCTTTCAGAAACAGGCCGGCTCAAGGGCCGACCTGTCAAAAAACTTGTATCAAAGCTCAACAACCGGGATGTTCAACAATTTTGCCACCAGAATCATCTGATCCGCCACATCCTGCCACACCACACTGTAGTGATGGCTCATACCGGTTTCAGCGATTTTATCCACCAGCTCGCCAACCGGCGTGCTGACCCTCACATTGACCATGGTGCCCCGGGTATTGCGCACGGTAGGAACAGCCTCCCCGCGCAGCAGAAACAGGACATACTGTCCATGAATGTTGGAAAGACGCGCCGCGGTTACCGGTCCAGGTTTTAAGGAACACCAGAACGCTGTGCCCTGTCCTGCCAGGGGATGATTGCACATACGGACGCCATCCTCTGAATTGTGCAGACTGGGGGCGCCATTGCCGCAGTGCCAGAACGTCACCGTGTTCTCCTTTTCGTCGATGTTAATCAGATCTGTGATAAACGTGGGCAGGCCAGTCAGCAGATTTTCCACCACGGACGCCAGACCGGCGTCCACATCCGCCTCACAGCTGATCCCGATTCCCTCGTCCGCCAGTCTCCCAAGCACGGCGCAGGGTGTGGTGTGCAGATTTCCCATTTCCGGCCAGCATTTGATCGCCGCCCAGTCATACTCCTGCTCCTTCATCAGCTCCTTTAACGTCAGATACAGTCTGGCGTGGTTCTCCAGATGTCCTTCAGGCAGTCCTGAGATATCCCAGGACACCGTCACATGATCCATCTCCTTTTTTACCTCATCATCAGGCAGCTTGTCCATCCGGTCAAAAACCACCTTCAGATCCGTCTCCTCCATATTGATGCCAAAGGTCTTGCGAATCAGGACCTCGTCAAAAGCGCAGTTGTAAAACGCGGTCACACGATATCCGAACAGGCCATATGTCATTCCGGCCATTCTGTGGATCACTGAGTAAGCTCCTACCAGACTGCGAAGCTTTTCCTCCACCTGAGCCTCCTCCTTATTTCCGTAGAGAATGTGCCAGGTCGCACCCAAACGATTTAAGCTGGCGCCGTTCATGGTGGCGCAGCAGAGCGCGTTGGCATAGAGACGCTCATCTCTCTCCCAGCTTTCCTCCCTGGGAGCCCAGAGAATCATCGGCACTCCCATAGCTTCCGATATGCCGCAGCAGATATCGTCTCCAGTAAACGCCCCATAGACCTGAATCACCAGATCTACTTCATTTCCTCTGAACAGGCTGATGCATTCCTGCATTTCCTCATGGGTGCACAGAAGCTTATCATAGACCGTCACATTACAGTCCGTGAATTTTTCCTTCATCCAGCTTCCATATTCTGAGAGTCTCCGGCCAGGCAGCTCTCTGGGCCACCTTCCGGATACGGATACCAGAAAACCGATACTTAATTTTTGTTTCATTTAAGTTTCCCTCTCATTTCAGTACAATTGCCTGTGACAGATTCCGCGGCGTATCCGCGTCCAGCCCCTTTCGCAGAGCGATATAATACCCCAGGAACTGGCCGATAAAGCCAATGACAGGCGCGTACTGGATTTCCTCCAGCCCGCCATCCAGAGAATATGTGTACGAAGCACAGTCCCTGAAATCATCCTTCAGCTCCGCTCCGATGACAATATTAAGCGCTCCATATTCCTGCATCTGACGTGCCAGTGCCACATCCTCCTTCCGGCTGGCCCTATGGCTTAAGTACACGATCATGGTTTTATCATCCACAAGACTCATTGGACCGTGGCGATATTCCATGTCATAATATCCCTCCGAGCTGACAAGTCCCATCTCCTTCATTTTGTTCATGCATTCCCTGGCGACACCATAATAAACGCCCTGTCCAAGTGTCACAAACAAGGTACGCTCCGGATGCTCCTCAACAGCCTTCTTTGCCAGAACGTCCATATCTCTCAAAACCCTGGCGGAAAACTCTTTATAGTCCTTCAGCTGTCCGATTTTTTCATCCTGGCCGCCAACGTGGTATGCCATCACTGCCGCCAGATATACCATACTTGTAAACGAACTGGTCATTACCACACTTTCCTCATCAGCGTCAGGGGAAAGGATCATGAAATCGTTATACAACGAAGAATCCTTATCGCAGGTGATTGCCAGCGTTTTCACATTTGGGAACATATGCGCCCTGTCAATAGCCATCCGCACCTCCGTGGTATAGCTTTTTCTGGTAATCGGGCAGATCAGCACTCTTTTCCCCTTCAGATAAGTCTCCGGGAAGAAATAAATCTCTGAGCATGGCACTCCCTTCGCCGGAATATCAGTACAGGAAGCAAACATATGCGCCGCAGTCTGTGCCAGATAAAGTGAGGTACCACAGCCAATAAATAAAACTTCATCATAAGCATTCTTCTGCGGAAACACCTCATCCAGCACCTTATAAATTGCGTCAAGGGAACCATTGACCGATTCAAAAGCCTCTGGCTGCCGATAAATTTCACGATAGGTCAACATACTTTTTTCCATAGATTTATTTTCCTTTCTTTCAAAGCTTAAACAATTTATTCAAATCCTCTGTGCCGTCAGCCGTTCCTGGATTTGTTTATCACGCTTTTCCTTCCGACATGGACAGGTGAATAATCTTCTTGATATCCTCCACAAGCGCGTCAGAGGCATACTGACTTAATTTCCAGGAATGTCCCTGATGATCCACTGTCTCCAGTGCCTCCTTATAGTGTTCAACATATTTATATCGTATATCCGTGCCAAAATTGATTTTTGCTACCCCAAGCCTGATAGCCGCCTGTATGACCTGCGGATCCATCCCGGTACAGCCGTGCAGCACTAATGGAATGTCCGTAAATTTTCTGACTTCCTCCAAAACCTCCAGATGAATATCCGGAGTTCCCTTATAATAACCATGCGCATTGCCGATTCCGATAGCCAGTGTGTCCGGCTGGCATAAGGAAAGAAAATCCCGCACCTCCTGAGGACTTGCGATGTTTTTATTTTCCAGTGGAATTCCGTTGTCCAGACGCAGCAATTCCCCAATCTCCGCTTCCACCGGTACGTCAAACCTCTTCGCAACCCTGATCACCTCATTAGTCATCCGGGCGTTTTCCTCGATGGGTTTGGTCGATCCATCGATCATAATACTGGTAAAACCAAGACGCAGCGCTTCCATGCAGATGTCAAATCCATCGCCGTGATCCAGATGAATGGACACCGGAACGTCCACCTTCTGGGCACACCATTTTGCCGTCTCTACAAACCAGTCATTTCCCGAATAGGCTCCGGTAGAGACATAATGCGCCAGGATGATCGGGCTTTTCATTTCCTGCGCCGCCTTGCAGCACGCACGGATAATATCGTAATTGCCCCCCTGCGTATTGATCGCCGGAATGGCAAACCCATGTCTGCCAGCGTACTGCATCATTTCCAGATTATTTGTCAACATATCCTTATCTCCTGTCCTCTTTTTTATCCTTTTACTGCTCCCGCGACAAGCCCCTTCACCATATATTTCTGGAAGATGAAGAAGATAATCAGCATGGGAATTGTTCCAAGCGTCGATGCAGAATTAATCAGCTGCCAGTCGCTGACCTCCCCAAGGTAGGTAAACTTCAGACCCTGCGACAACGTCCACAGATCAGAAGAGCGGATCAGGGTAATCGCATGCAGATAATCATCCCAGGTCATCAGGAAACTGTAAATTCCAACTGCAAGAATTCCGGGAACCACGAGCGGCATGACGATCTTGAACAGCGTATGTATCCTGCCGCAGCCGTCGATGTGAGCCGCGTCCTCAAGCTCCACCGGGATTCCGTCAAAAAATGAGGCCATCAGGGAAACCGTGAATGGAACCTGCGTGGCACTGATTGCAAGCACCAGTCCTATATGGGTATCGATCAGATTCAGTTTTTGAAGGATCGTGTACAGCGAAATCAGCCGACTGATCACTGGCATCATCTGCGAAAAGGAAAAGGTTGCCAGCAGCCATTTATTCCATTTGAAATGAAATCTGCTGAGAGCATAGCCGGCAAAAATAGAGATAAAACAGATAACAAGCGCTGCAGCGGCAGAAACAATCAGATTATTCTTATAATAAATCAGGAACTTGCCGTCTGAGATCAGCGTCTTATATCCCTCAAAATTAATAACTTCCGGCCAGAATGTAGGCACCACCCGATAAGATTCATTGTTGGTCTTCAGTGAAGTCACAAGCATCCAATATACAGGAAACAGCAAAAACAGCATGATTGCTGCCAGAACCAGGTATTTTCCTGTCTGAACAGCCAGCTTTTTGGGCTGGTTCCAGATATGCTTTTTCTTATACATGCAATTTCCCTCCTGTTACTCTTCTCTGTTTCCAAACAGGCGGTTGAAAATAAATACCGTCACAATCATGATCAGAAGCCAGACTGTTGTCACGGCGGCCCCGGAACCATAATTGTAATTTACAAATGCTTCATCGTAGCTCAGAACGGCAAGCGTGGTCGTGGCGCCGGCCGGTCCTCCGTTTGTCAATGTTGCGAACAATGGATACTGCTTGAAATTCTCAATGATGCACATGGAAACAGTGACAGCAATTACGCTCCTCATGGAAGGAATAATTACATGAAAGAGACTCTGTATGTATGTTGCTCCATCAATCTTTGCCGCCTCAACAATATCCTCAGAGATATTCTGCATACCGGACAACAGCAGCAGCGCAATCAGAGGAATCTATTTCCAAAGTGCGGCAATAATCACACCCCATATTGCTGTTTTCTGATTGCTCAAAAGGCCGAAATTGGATACCTGTCCTCCTGTAATTACCTTCACAAAATACTGCACCAGCCCATAAGGATTGGCGTAAATCCAGGACCAGAGAAGGCCGGCGATAACCGTCGGGACCACCCACGGGATCATCATCACACTTCGAAACAGCCGGGCTCCCTTGATATTGCTGTTTAATATCAATGCCAGTATCATGCCGATGATAAAGGTCAGCACCACAGTAACCACCACAAAGAAAATAGTGATTCTCGTCGCGGACTGAATTTTTCCCGCATTCCAGAGTCTCGTGTAATTTGCAAAATTATTCCATTCACCCGGGATGTTCTGTGTCAGATTAACAAGCTTGTAATCCGTGAAGCTCATTCTGACTGAATCGATGATCGGAATAATAATAAAAGCAACGCACAAAACAACGGCAGGCGTAAGCAACAGGGCGCAAAAAAGCTTATCTTTCGTCCTTCTGGAAAGAATTCTGCCCTTTGCCTTCTTTTCGGGGAATTTACTCTCAGTCAAAATCGTTCCTCCTTTCTGCTGCCAGCACGTATTTCCTCATGTTTTACGGCTGAAAAGAGCAAGGGTGAAAGCCCTTGCTCTTTCGTTACATGTGAAAAGGCTTACTGATTGATATAATATTCCGCTTCTGTGATGTAACTATCAATCGCTTCGTCCGCACTCATTCCATTTACCACATAATTAAGAACCATAGTTGCAAGCTCAACCTGAACACTGGAAGTAGAGGAGATCAGCGGCTGAAAGATCACATAGTCAATTCCTTCGGCTGCACCTTCCAAAATCGGAGACAGCTCGATGGAAGCGGTATCCTCATGAGCCGGGAACGCAAGTCCAATTTCAGTCATATACTCCTGCATGGTGTCCGCCTGTGTGCAATACTGTATGAACAGATCCACCGCCTCCGCGCTGTCCCCGGATAAACCTGAGCCAAGCAGGAAGCAGTTGGACTCAACGATTGTGCCGCCCGTTCCGTTTGTACCCATTGTCGTCGGAATGGAAGCGCTCACAGTGAAATCTGCCGCGTTCTCATCCTGTGAGCTGATC
>JAJQID010000150.1 GCA_021199405.1 Lachnospiraceae bacterium | reverse complement strand
TTTTTTTTCAAGCACAAGCCGTCTTACGACCTTCCTCTACGGCTCGTGGGCTCGGAGAGGGGTATTAGAGACAGCCACATGCCCGGCGGACGCGCTGTATCTGCCGGTAGATCCCGCTGCGGACGCTCCGAATGTGGCGGCGCAGGAGGCGGATCCGGAATCTCTGATGAATACGGTGAAGGCGCTCCTTCGTCTGCGCCATGAGGAGGAGGACCTGCAGGCGGACGGCGAATTTGAGGTGCTTTACGCCAAAAGCGGGAAGCTGCCCTTTGTGTATCGCAGAGGGGATCTGATCCTCGCGCTGAATCCGTCAGGAAAGACCGTGAGCGCTCCGGTGGACACGGACAAAAAGGAGCTTCGCTTCGCTATCGGGAGCGGGGAGGCGAAGGCGGGAAAGATTACTTTACAGCCGCAGTCGTTTCTGGTGCTGAAGTAACAGAAATGTAATAAATTGTTTACGTTCCCTTCATGCCTCATCGACAATCTGGATATTGAAGTAATTTCAGAAAAGTGTTAGAATAAACGCGGACTGGCACATCGGCAGGATGATGTTCATATATGAGAGAAGCTGCATGTGCCGCAAGAAACCTCTTTTTCAGGAATTTCGATGCAGCGAAAGTAAGGAGTTTCCCGAATGAATCTAATCAGTAAGGCTTTTGGCACGCACAGTGAACGAGAACTGAAGCGCATCATGCCGCTCGTGGATAAAATTGAAAGTCTGCGGGATCAGATGATGCAGCTTTCCGACGAGGCGCTGCGGGCCAAAACGACAGAATATAAAAAACGTCTCCAGGAAGGAGAAACCTTAGACGACCTGCTGCCGGAGGCATATGCCACCGTGCGCGAGGCCGCCAGACGGACCCTGGATATGGAGCATTACCGGGTGCAGCTGATCGGCGGCATCATCCTGCACCAGGGGCGCATCGCCGAGATGAAGACCGGCGAGGGCAAGACCCTGGTTTCCACGCTGCCCGCCTATTTAAATGCGCTGGAGGGCAAGGGCGTTCACATCGTCACGGTCAACGACTATCTGGCAAACCGTGACGCGGAGTGGATGGGCGCCGTGCACCGCTTTCTGGGGCTGTCCGTGGGCTGCGTACTCAACGGCATGAAGCCGGAGGAGCGCCGCGAGCAGTATAACTGCGACATTACCTATGTCACGAACAATGAGCTGGGTTTTGACTACCTGCGTGACAATATGGTGATTTACAAAGAGCAGCTGGTGCTGCGGGGCCTGCATTACGCCATCATCGACGAGGTGGACTCGGTGCTGATCGATGAGGCCCGCACCCCGCTCATTATTTCCGGTCAGAGCAGCAAATCCACGAAGCTCTATGAAGCCTGCGATATTTTGGCGCGCCAGATGGTCCGTGGTCAGGATGTGGAGCAGCTCTCCAAAATGGACGCCATCATGGGGGTCGAGCAGGAGGAAAGCGGCGACTTCGTCGTCAATGAGAAGGATAAGATCGTCAACCTGACCGCGCAGGGCGTGGAGAAGGTGGAGAAGTTTTTCAAGATTGACAACTTCGCCGACGCGGAAAACCTGGATATCCAGCACAATATTATCCTGGCCCTGCGCGCGCACAATTTGATGTTCCGCGACCAGGACTATGTGGTCAAGGACGATCAGGTACTGATTGTGGATGAGTTTACGGGCCGTATCATGCCTGGCAGACGCTATTCCGACGGCCTGCACCAGGCGATCGAGGCCAAGGAGGGCGTGAAGGTGAAGCGGGAGTCCAAGACGCTCGCCACCATCACCTTCCAGAACTTCTTCAATAAATTCGAGAAAAAGGCCGGTATGACCGGTACGGCGCTGACCGAGGAAAAGGAATTCCGCGAAATCTACGGCATGGACGTGATTGAGATTCCGACCAATAAGCCCGTGATCCGCGTGGACAAACAGGACAGCGTCTATAAAACGAAAAAGGAAAAGCTTCACGCCATCGTGGGAGCGGTGAAGGAAGCCCATGACAGACAGCAGCCTGTACTGGTGGGCACCATTACCATTGAATCCAGTGAGGAGATCAGCAAGCTTCTGCGCAAGGAGGGCATTCCGCATGAGGTCTTAAACGCCAAGTTCCATGAGAGAGAGGCGGAGATCGTCTCCCTGGCGGGCCTGCACGGGGCGGTGACCATCGCCACCAACATGGCCGGCCGTGGTACGGATATCAAGCTGGACGACATCGCGAGAGCGGCGGGCGGCCTGCGTATTGTGGGCACGGAGCGCCATGAGTCCAGGCGTATTGACAATCAGCTGCGAGGCCGCAGCGGCCGTCAGGGTGATCCGGGTGAGTCTCAGTTTTTTATTTCCCTGGAGGACGACCTGATGCGCCTGTTCGGCTCCGAGAAGCTGATTGGCGTTTTCAACGGCCTGGGCATTCCGGAGAATCAGGAGATTGAGCACAGATCCCTTTCCAAGGCGATCGAGGGTGCGCAGAAAAAGATCGAGGGCAATAACTTCGGCGTGCGTAAAAACCTGCTGGAGTATGACCAGGTCATGAACGAGCAGCGCGAGGTCATTTATGAGGAGCGCCGCCGGGTGCTGGACGGCGAGAGCATGAGGGATTCCATCATTAAGATGATCCAGGATATTGTGGACAATGCCGTGGACACTGTGGTGCGGGAGGAGGCGGACCCGGAGGAATGGGATCTGGGTGAGCTGAATTCCATCCTGCTGCCTACCATTCCGCTGCAGCCGGTGACAGAAGAGCGGGTAGCGGGACTGCAGAAGGGCAGCCTGAAGCAGCAGCTGAAAGAGGAGGCTGTGAAGCTTTACGAGGCCAAGGAGGCGGAATTCCCCGAAGCGGAGACCATGCGGGAGATTGAGCGCGTTATTCTGCTGAAATGTGTGGACCGCAAATGGATGGACCACATCGACGACATGGACCAGCTTCGCCAGGGCATCGGACTTGCGGCCTACGGGCAGAAGGATCCGCTGGTCGAGTACAAGATGAGCAGTTATGACCTGTTTGAGGAAATGACCAATAATATCAGAGAAGAGACAGTCCGCGTTCTGTACCGGGTGAAGCTGGAGCAGAAGGTGGAGCGGGAGCAGGTGGCAAAGGCGACCGGCACCAACAAGGACGAGACTGCGGTCAGAAAGCCGATCAAAAAAGAGGCAAAAAAGATTTATCCCAATGATCCCTGTCCCTGCGGTTCCGGCAAGAAATATAAGCAGTGCTGCGGCCGGCTGAAATAAGGCGCATAACGGCGCAGTACGGATATGAGGCCGTTGAAACGGGAGCATGGCATACAGATTCGCAGACAGAGAATGAAGTAAAACAGAGGGGTTTCTATGATAGTAGAACTGGAACAGGCCAGGCAGAAGTTGCAGACCTATGTGGAGCCGCTGAAGGAGGTGCGGGATTCCCTTGGCCTTGTGGACAAGCAGAAGCGCATTGAGGAGCTGGAAATGGAAATGTCGGCGCCCAATTTCTGGGACGACCCGGATTCCTCCAATAAGCGCATGAAGGAATTAAAAAATCTGAAGGACACGGTCAGTCTGGTGAACGGCCTTCAGACACAGATGGAAGACATTGACACCCTGATCGAGATGGGAAATGAGGAGCAGGATGAGAGCCTTGTCCCGGAGATCACGGCGGAGATGGAGGATTTCATCAGCCGACTGGAGGAGCTTCGAATCAGCACTCTTCTGTCCGGAGAATATGATAAAAATAACGCCATCCTCAAGCTGAACGCGGGCGCGGGAGGCACGGAGAGCTGCGACTGGGCGGGTATGCTTTACCGCATGTATACCCGCTGGGCGGAGCGCAAGGGCTTCGAGATTCAGGTGCTGGACTATCTGGACGGAGACGAGGCGGGAATTAAGTCGGTGACCTGGCAGGTCAACGGAGAGAACGCCTATGGATATCTGAAATCGGAAAAAGGCGTCCACCGGCTGGTTCGCATTTCCCCCTTTAACGCTCAGGGGAAGCGCCAGACCTCCTTTGTGTCTCTGGATGTGATGCCGGAGTTAAATGACGACATAGAGATCGACATCAATCCGGAGGACCTGAAGGTAGACACCTATCGAAGCAGCGGCGCCGGCGGTCAGCATATCAACAAGACCTCCTCCGCTGTTCGCATCACGCACATTCCTACGGGGATTGTGGTGGCCTGTCAGGAGGAGAGAAGCCAGTTCCAGAATAAGGACAAGGCCATGCAGATGCTCAAATCCAAGCTGTATATGCTGCAGCAGGAGACCAACGCGGAGAAGCTTTCGGACATTCGCGGTGAGGTCAAGGAGATTGGCTGGGGCAGTCAGATTCGTTCCTATGTACTTCAGCCCTATACTATGGTTAAGGATCATCGCACCAATGTGGAGACCGGTAATGTGGACGCTGTGCTGGACGGGGAACTGGATCCCTTTATCAACGCTTATCTGAAGCAGCAGAGCCTGGGAACGGGAGTATAAAAAAGACAATAAAACCGCCCGGTAATGGTCTGCTCCTGACCGGTTACCGGGCGAATGATGGAATTCAGATGTCTGTCAGGTTGAGGAATTGCTCTGTACCAGATCCAGATAAAACTGCACATTGGTGCAGCCCATGTAGGGCAGCAGATACAGAAAGCCTATGCCCAGAGTGACGACGGAGAGCAGAGCCCAGGGGATAAAGCTCAGCTGCAGTCCCAGCAGCCGCAGTCTCCTTCCCTTCATCAGCTGAGAGGATCTTTTGTAGGCCTGAGTCACTTTCAGATCCGGAAAATCGACCAGAATTCGGGTGGTCTGAGAGTAGGTCAGGGAAATCCAGGCGGCATAGAGGATGTAGGCGATGGTCAGCACAATAATGAAAAGCACCAGCGCGGAGGCCACAGAGGCAGGCAGGTTGACGTCAGGCAGATAGTTGATGTCTCCGGACAGATACAGCATCAGTATATCTATATCGGTTCCTGCCAGGAAGAAGATGGCGGCGATAAAGATCCCGATAAAATAAATGATCGTGCCGGGCAGCAGGTAGAGCGTCTGCAGCAGGTAATTGCCCAGGAATCTGACGGGGTGATTTTTGAAGGCATAGAGAAAATCCGCCACCCCGGCGTTTCCGCCCTGTCCGCAGCACAGCTTGAAATAAAAGCTGACCAGCCCCACATCAAGCCAGATGGTGAGCAGACTGACGATAAGGGAAATAAGAATGGCCGAATCGCTGTCATTGACGCCCAGAGAGATGGTAGAGATAAGGAACATAATGAGCTGCATGGTAATTGCCGGAAACCAGTGGCCCCGCAGGGAATTTTTGGCGGCGGCTTTTAATTCCGCGTTTGTATGATACATATTGACTCCTTTTTGATAAGTGGTTTAACGGCAGTGGCCGCATTCTCTGCGGCTATTATAGCATGTCGTAATTCAAAACACAATGTGGATGGGATGTAAGTTTTTCTTAAAATTCTGTTACAGGAGTAATCTGAAAAGATGGATGATACATTAAAAATTGACGTTAAAATTAACAGCGGCGACCTGTACGATTATATGCTTCGCCATGCCTATCACGGCGCCCAGGGGCTTCTGGGAAGCTGCGTGGGGGCAGTGGCTGTTATTATTTTCCTGGGGAATCATCAGTGGATATATCTGATTGCCGGCGTGGTTATGCTGGCCTATCTTCCCTGGAGCCTTTTTTTAAAAAGCAAACAGCAGGCGCTCAACACTCCGGCCTTCCGGGAGGTGCTGCGCTATGAGTTCAATGAGGAGGGCATTTCGGTCAGTCAGGGAGAGGCGACGGAGAGCATGAAGTGGAAGGATATGTACCGGGCCGTGTCCACAAGCCGCAGCATTATTATCTATACTACCCGTGTCAATGCCTGCATTTTTCCCCGCAGGGAATTAAAGGAGCAGGAGATGGATGTGATTCAGTTTATCTGTACACACATGGAGCCCGGGAAGGTGAAAATCAGGAACTGAGAATTTCACGGAGAGGAAGGATGGCGGTTCCTGCGCAGCCTGCGGACGGATGAGTGAAAGGCTGATATGAGGAGGATTCAATGAAAAAAACGATAGAGACCTTTTCCTCCCGGGAAACCTTTGCCCTGGGAGAAGGAATGGGGCGGGAGGCGGCGCCGGGAAGCCTGATTGCGCTGCTCGGTGATCTTGGCGTGGGAAAAACCGTATTTACGCAGGGAGTAGCCGAGGGCCTGGGCGTCAGGGAGCCGGTATCCAGCCCCACATTTACAATTCTGCAGGTTTACGAGGAGGGGCGGCTGCCCTTTTATCATTTTGATGTGTATCGCATCGGTGATCCGGAAGAAATGGAAGAGATCGGCTATGAGGATTATTTTTACGGGGAAGGACTGTGCGTGGTGGAGTGGGCAAACCTGATTGAGGAGCTTCTGCCTGCGGACTGTACCCGGATTACCATAGAAAAGGATCCGGATCGTGGTTTTGACTATCGGAGGATTATTGTGGAAAGGGAAACGGATTGAGTGAACGGCAGCGGACAGCAGCTTTCACTTATTACGTATTTGGAAAAATGAAGATTTTGGCGATTGACAGCTCCGGGCTGGTGGCTACGGTGGCTCTTTTAGAGGACGAGGACCTGATTGCGGAATATACCGTCCATTATAAAAAAACACATTCCCAGACTCTGCTTCCCATGCTGGATGAAATACGAACCATGGCGGAGCTGGATTTAAAGACGATTGACGCCATCGCTGTGGCCAGCGGCCCCGGCTCCTTTACCGGTCTGCGGATCGGCTCGGCGACTGCCAAGGGACTGGCGCAGGGGCTGGAAAAGCCCATCATTGAGGTGCCAACGCTGGAGGGACTGGCCTGGCAGATGTACGGCAGCTCTGCACTGGTCTGTCCTCTGATGGATGCCCGCAGGAATCAGGTATATGCCGGAATTTATGCTTTTACGCCGGCAGGACAGGGCAGAAAAATAACAGACCTCCCAAAAGGCGATACCATGCCCGGCGATGAAACGTTGGAGAAGACGGCTGTGCCGGGCGGGATGTCTCAGGAGTATGAAATGACATGTCTTATGGAGGGCGTCTGCTGTCTGCTGCCGGAGGTAGTGGAAAGGCTGAACAGCCTGGGAAAGCCGGTGGTGCTTCTGGGAGATGGCGTGCAGGCGTATCGTGAGACCTTGCAGGAGACGCTGAGGGTACCCTACACCTTTGCCCCGGCTCATCGAAGGCTTCAGAGTGCCGCCGCTGTGGGTACCCTGGCGCTGCGGTATGCCGCCCAGGGGAAAATGGTGTCTTACTATGAGCACAAACCGGAGTATTTCCGCTTAAGCCAGGCGGAGCGGGAGCTGGCGGAAAAGGAAACAGGATCGTCCGGGATGAGCGGCTTTGAGAAAAAAGAAAAGACAGAGGAGCTGCCGGAGGTTTTGCACAGTGGAGCCTGAAATTCGCCTTATGACCCCGGAGGACGTGCCCGCTGTGGCTGCCATTGAGGCTGCCAGCTTTTCTGAACCCTGGAGCGAAAAGGCTTTTCTGGAGATGCTTGAGAGGGAGGATACCCTGTACCTGACAGCTGTGTCAGACGGACAGGTCGTGGGAATGTGCGGCCTGCTGATCGGTCCTTATGAGGCGGAGGTATTCAATGTGGCCGTATCCCCTCGAATGCGGGGAAAGGGAATCGCCGGAGAAATGTTCG
The DNA here is from genome assembly GCA_021199405.1 of Lachnospiraceae bacterium. GTDB lineage: Bacteria > Bacillota > Clostridia > Lachnospirales > Lachnospiraceae > RGIG6307. The sequence goes on along the minus strand of JAJQID010000150.1, from coordinate 1,287 downwards.
CCGAGCTTCTTCACCGGGGAAGAGAGCGTGGAGCTGAGGACTTTACACTGGAGGTGCGCGCCTCCAATCAGGCGGCGATTCATTTATATGAAAAAAACGGATTTGTGACGGAGGGAGTGAGACCCCATTTTTATTCCAACCCCGAGGAGGACGCTCTGATCATGTGGAGACGGGGATGAACTGTTCCTGGCTAGCCTTTGTATAAAAAGATTGCAGGTAAGCAGGTGCGGTGATTTCATATAAATAAGGCGAAGATTAACGGCAGTTTTGAGCCGTGTTTATATGAAATCACCGCACCGGAAATATTGTTAAATAAATTAGAGAGATTGTTTTATGCTGGATATATGTCTGCTGGGAACCGGCGGAATGATGCCCCTGCCCTACAGGTGGCTGACCTCCATGATGGCCCGCTATAACGGAAAAAGTATTATGATTGACTGCGGCGAGGGAACACAGATCGCCCTGAAGGAGAAGGGGTGGAGCCCCAAACCCATCGACATTCTGTGTTTCACCCATTATCACGCCGACCACATCAGCGGTCTGCCGGGTCTGCTTCTGACCATGGGCAACGCCGAACGCACCGAGCCTCTTCTGATGATTGGCCCCAAAGGACTGGAACGGGTGGTAAACGCGCTGCGTGTCATCGCGCCGGAGCTGCCCTTTGAGATACAGTTCCGGGAGTTGAATGAACCGGAGGAAATTCTGGACTTTGGGGATTTTGCCATCACTGCGTTTCGGGTTAAGCATAATGTGGTCTGCTATGGTTATTCTCTGGAAATTAAGCGTCAGGGAAAATTTGATATGGAGAGGGTGCTGGCCGCCGGCATTCCGCAGAAATACTGGTCCCGGCTGCAGAAAGGGAATGTGATCGAGGCGGAGGGGGTGACCTACACTCCGGATATGGTGCTGGGACCGCCGCGCAGGGGTCTGAAGGTGACTTACTGTACGGACACCCGCCCGGTGAAAACCATCGCAGAGCACGCCGCGGGCAGCGATCTGTTTATCTGCGAGGGAATGTACGGAGAGCCGGACAAGCTGTCCAAGGCGAAGGAGTACAAACACATGACCTTTTATGAGGCGGCGAAGCTGGCCAGAGAGGCACAGGTGAAGGAGCTGTGGCTGACCCATTACAGTCCATCCCTGATGAGACCGGAGGAATATATGGACGGCGTGCGCAAAATTTTCCCCAACGCTGTCGCCGCCAGAGACGGCAGGACGGTGACGCTGAATTTTGATGATACCAGGGTCGAAAGGTCAGTAATGGAACGCTTGCGTTCCAATTACTGA
>JAJQID010000017.1 GCA_021199405.1 Lachnospiraceae bacterium | reverse complement strand
GAACAAAAAATACCGATTGAAAGGGTCTTATGGAGGAGAAGGAAGGAGTTTTATCATGGAAATTGAAAAAACAGCCATCAGGGCAGCGCATCTGGAGAAAAAATTCAAGACTTTTCATTTGAATATTCAGGAATTAAAGATTCCGAAGGGCTTTGCCACTGCTCTGATCGGAGAAAACGGCGCGGGCAAGACGACTCTGATGAATATTCTGGCGGGCATCCGGCTGGATTATAAGGGAGAAATCACCTTTTTTGAAAAGTGGAATGATCGGGACAGGGAGAAGGAGGACTGTCCGGTCAGAGAGCTGATAGGATATACAGGTACCAGCGGATATTTTCTGCCTCAGTGGACGGTTCAGGATGTGGGAGAGGTCAGCTCTCTTTTATTTGAGAATTTTGACAGAGCGGAGTTTGACCGGCTTTGTCGGGAGCTGAATATTGCAGATCAGAAAGGAAAGGAAAAGAAGGTATCTCAGCTGTCGGATGGAAATCGCACCAAGCTGATGCTGGCCGGAGTGCTGGCGAGAAAAACAGAGCTGCTGTTGATGGATGAACCGGCCTCCCCTCTGGATCCTCTGATGCGCGACAAGCTGTGTGAGATGATTCAGGAGTATCTGGCCTCCGGCAATGGGGAGAAAAGCGTATTCTTTTCCACTCATAATGTCTCTGATATGGAAAATGTGACGGATTATGCTGTTATCATGAGCCATGGCCGGATTGTGGAGAGGGGCTTTGTGGAGGATCTGAAAGCAAAATATGTGCTGGTGAAGGGGGAAAAGGAGGACGTGGCGAAGGTCAGATCAGCTCTTTACACGATACAGGAAAGTATGTACGGCTTCGAAGGGTTGTGCCTTGCGGAAAATCTGGAGAAGCTGGCAGGGATAGAGATGACCAGAGAAATCCCCAGCCTGTATCAGATCAGCGTGGCGGTGATGAAAAGGAATGCGTGACAGAATGAGCGCAATAAAGATAGAGGGAGAGTAAAGTGAAAATATTGAAATGTTATCTGGCATATACGCAGAAAACCTATCGACTGGTCATGCTGATCTTATTTCCCATCCTGTTTCTGGCCGGACTGTGTATGCTCTGTTATTTTACAAAATGGCCGGGAATCTTCTGGTGGGTATGGCTTTTGATGATCTGGCCGGTGGTGATGGTCAAGGGAGATTATTTTGATGGGCTTTATCGAATCCGGGAAAACAGTCTGGAGTATGTGAAGTCCTCCGGCAGGGGCGTGAGGCTTGTCAAAAACGCGGTGCTTGGGGATGGTATCCAGAAATTCCTGTGGACAGCGCTGGTATATGGAGCAGGCTATGCCCTGCTGTATCTGCTGGATGTGGGAAATTCTGTCAGCGCGGAAAGTATGACACCGGTATTGTACATTCTCACGATGGCCGTCCTTTATGGCTTTGGAAATATCCTGCTTTGTACGATGATTTCCCGGTTTTTTACGATTTTTTCTATTAATCTGTTCTGTGCCTATGGGGCCGCGATCCTTGCCCTTGGATTCTGGATTTTGACAATAAGCGTTGCGCCGGCTGTCAACATAGCGGCAGCTGCAGTGTATGTGCTCGCGGTGTGCGGCGTCAATGGTTATGTATTGAAAAAGAAAATGGGGGAGATGTATCATGATCAATGATTTAAAGCTGTCAGTCCGTCTGATGAGAAAATCCTATCAGTTTAAATTCAGTCTGGCGGCTATGGGACTGTTTGTTCTGGCCGGAATCATAGAAATGGCAATAGGGGCTGCAGTGGGCGGATTGTTTATTTTCATGGCCTTTGCGTTATATCCGACACAGCTTCTGTCGACGCTGGGATATGCCGGGCTGGTGGCCGTTTCTCCGCTCAGGCGCAGAATGCAGATCGATTTTCAGGTGAAAATATATCTGGCGGGCAGTCTTGCAGGACTATTGCTTGTATCAATTTTTACGGCGGTGATGCTCCTGTTTGCAGATGCGGAAGGAAGGGCAAGGCTATGGAACCTTTTTCTGGTTTATGGGGTGTGCTGCGCGATATTCGGGATTTATATCACGCTGTGCTGTAAACTTTTTATCGCGTCTACAGCCGTGCTGTTGTCGTGTGTCTATCTGCCGTTGATTATGAAACCGGAGGCGTTGGTACAGGGAATGGGGAATGAACAGTTTTTTTCCGCGCCGGCTGCGGTTCTGATCACGGTGGGGCTGATTCTTTTGTCGGCACTGGTGCAGTATGGACTGGGAAGTCTGCTTTATCGCCTGCCTTTGTCCAAATCTGCGGCGAACTGGAATCTGAGGAAGTATATTTGAAGATATTGTGTTTCGTGGCAAAATTGAAGGAATCAATGATCTGGTTAATTTTGAATGTGACGATATCAGAAATGTAGAAAATGAGTTTCATAAGGCAGTGGATGACTATCTAGATTTTTGCAGGGAGGTTGGGAAAAAACCGGAAAAGGAGTATAAAGGTACCTTCAATGTGCGCATCAATCCGGAACTGCATAAAAAATTAACGATTGCGGCAATGATCAATGGAGATACCTTAAATACTTCTGTCGAGAAAGCCATCCGGCAGTATGTGGAGGAAAATTCTGTTTTTGAATCATAGCTTCTGTCATGCGATCCCGGTCAGTGCGCAGAACAGAACCACTACCGCAAAGCAGATCACCAGTCCGCAGATTAACAGGGCACCGTCTGTCTCGAAGATGTCCTCCCGCGCCCAGAATTCTTCTCTTTTCGTTCTCTGTGTGTTTGTCATAATAGCCTCCTTTTTTCAAACAGTAAAGTTTATGATGATATTTTGATTTTATACCCGCGGTAACTCTTTCCTGTAATGAATGTCAGGTAGAAATTGCCTTAACTGTGTCTAATATAGGCTTATTGGTGTCCGATTTTCTGGACTTGGAGCATGGATTTCAAAGTCTTAAATGTATTTATAAGCTCTTAAGTGAAATTTTAAGGCGGATTTTCAATATGTTTTCAAGGATGTGCTTTCTAATGATGTTGCGTCACACGGGAGAATTTTGATTTTCTTTTTAACGGGACAGGTATATAATGAAAATGCTCAGGGATGGTTGTGAAGGATCATAAGCGTTCTTTGCTTATGATATAGGAAGCTGAGGGAAATAAGCAAAAGGTGAAAATCGGAATCTGTGACGATGAGAAAAGTACAAGAGAATATTTAGAGAGGCTCTCGAAGGAGTGGGGACAGGAGTGTGGCGTGTCGGTGGAGACTGTGTGCTTTGCCAATGCGGAGAGCTTTCTCTTTGCCTGGGAGGAGAACCGGGATTTTGATGTGCTGCTGCTGGATATTGAGATGGGGCAGATGAACGGCATGGAGCTGGCCGGGCGTATTCGGGAGTCAGATGAGGATACGGCGATTGTGTTTATCACCGGGTATGACGAGTATATCGGACAGGGCTATGAGGTAGCGGCGTTGCATTATCTGATAAAGCCGGTGGAGAGGGAGAAGCTGTGGCGGGTGTTGGATCGGGCATATGCGGGGCTGCGCAAAAAGGGAATCCGCGGGGTGTTTGAGGTTACGGAGGTGGCTGATCTGGCAGGGAATGATTGCATGGGAGGATTAAAGAACGGCGGACAGGCGTCAGATCCTTCGGGCGGTGTAAGAAGAAATCCAATGCAGGCCGGCGTGGTGACAATTACCCTGGAGGATATCTGGTATGTGGAGGCTTTTGCCCATGACTGCGCCGTGTATCTGAAAAATACGAAATATCACGTAAAACGCTCCATCGGGGATATGGAGAAGTTATTATCAGAGAAAGGACTTTCCTTTGTCAGAACGCACCGGTCCTATCTGGTGAATCTGAAATATGCCTCCAGTATATGGAAAGAGAATGTGGCGCTGGATGACGGGCGGCGGGTGCCGTTGAGCCGCAGGATGAGGCAGCAGGTGAACGGGGAGTTTGTGAGGTATTTTGCGAAAACCGGGCAATGCAGATAATTGTATTTGGGTGGTAATAGATTTTTTGCTTTGGTTTACGGAGATTATTACTTACACCCTTTCAGAAAAAAGTAACCGGAGATAGAGTTATCATGATATGTATTTTCATAGTGGGAGCATTGGCTTTGGTAAATCTGGTCATCTGGGCGCTTCTGCTCCCGTATCTGACCAAAAGGAGAGTGAACGCCTTTCAGGAGGAGCTGGTCAATCGTCATTACGACGAGGTGGAGACCATGTACCGTAAGATGCGGGGCTGGCGGCATGATTATCATAATCACATTCAGGTGCTGAAGGCCTATTTAGCGCAGGGGCAGCATGCGCAGGCGGCGGGCTATCTGGATATGCTGGAGCAGGATCTGACCCAGGTGGACACAGTGATCAAAACCGGCAATATGATGGTGGATGCGATTTTAAACAGTAAGCTGACGCTGATGAAGGAGAGAAAAATCCGGGTGGACGCCACGGCCCTTGTGCCGAAGGAGCTGAAGGTATCTCAGACGGACCTGGCAGTGCTGGTGGGAAATCTGCTGGATAACGCCATGGAGGCCTGTGAGAAGGTGGCGGAGGAGGAGCGGTTTGTCCGGATTTATATGGATGTGCTGAAAGGGCAGTTTTATCTGTGCGTCACCAATTCCATGAAGGGAAGGGCAAAGCAGGTCGGGGGTTTATTTTCCTCCACCAAATCCAGAGAGCATGGCTTTGGGCTTACGCAGGTGAAGAGTCTGGTGGAGAAGTACAGCGGGTATCTGAATATGCAGACGGAGGATGGAGTGTTTGCAGTGGAGGTGGGGATACCGTTGTCCGTCGCACAGAAATCGCTTAGCAGATGATGCGTTTTTGCGCTCTGCATTGCAAATAACATGCAGCAGGGACGGAGGATGCTATTCGTGCGTGAGATAAACCTTTCGTGCGAAATAACCCCGTAAAAGAAAATAGTATGGTATGATGTTCATGCAGACGAAGGAAATCCGGTTTCCGATGTCAGCATGAACATTTTTGCTGTAGAAGCGGATTTATCCACTTAGAAAAAGAAGGGGGAGATGGGATGTTTTATGATAACGGCCCGATGCTGGAAAAAAAGAAGCATGGGAAATACAGTTTCTGGGATAATATGCTGTATCATCTGCAAAATCTGTTCCGGTGGGAGCCGGGAATTTTCTGGCTGAGTATTCTCTGGCCGATTGCCGCGTTTATCGGCAATTTCGCGGGCAATCTTCTGCCTTTCGTGATTGTGGAGGGATTGACGCAGGGGTGGCGGATGGAGACGGTGCTTTTGAGAATTCTGCTGCTGGTGCTTGTGATGATGATCGGGAATACCACAAGCTATGTGGCCGCCAATCTGGTGAGCCTGGGAAATAACACTTACCGGACCCATTATGCCCGTCCCTTTGCGCAAAAAAAGATGAGGGTGGATTACGATATTCTGGAGAGTGAGAAATTCCAGAATAACGCTAACGCCGCCTATACGGCAATCTTTCATGGGAGAGGGCTGACCAGTCTGCTTGAGATTCTGCCGGATGTGTTCTATTGTGCTATGCCGCTGCTCTTTTATGGAGTGCTGCTGGCCCGGGTCAGGTGGTGGATTCCGCTTCTTGCTCTGGTTTCCAGTGTGATATCCATGAGGCTTCTGAAATTTGCCAGAGGAAAGCATTCTCAGTCCTATCCGGTCCAGGAGGCGATCTCCAAACGGCTTTCTTACCTGACGGAAGCCTCCATGGAACCGGCCGGCGGCAAGGATATTCGCATGTATCACATGGCGGACTGGCTTTTGAAAAAATATGAGGATAGTCTGAATCAGATGAACCGGGAATATGCGAAGGTTCATAACTGGTATACTGTGACAGGAATAGGACAGAACCTGGCGGATCTGGTGAGAAACGGCCTGATTTACGGATATTTGCTGGTGATCGCGGCTGCAGGAGAGATATCGCTTTCGGAATTTGTGCTGTATTTTGGTCTTTTGAACAGTTTCAGCGGGTATTTTACATACGGAAGCGGGCAGGCGCTGTTTCTGGGGGTTTGCAGCAATGTTCTGAGCAGTATGCGGGAATTTTTTGAGACGAAGGAGCACAGAAACGAGGGGGAAACTCTGCCGCCGGAGGAGGTGGAGGAATGGCTGAAGAGAGGATTGGCGCCGGAGGAGGCGGAACGGGAATTTGACGATGGACAGCCGCTGGAAAAAGCTGAGCAGGGATTGAAAAGAGAACCGTTATTGTGGGAAAGAGAAGGAAGGACTGGAAGTAAACTGACTTTGGAGAAAGTGGAGAAAAGAACAACGGTCGGATTGACGTTGGAGTTAAGAAACGTAAGCTTTACTTATCCTGGCCAGGAAAAGCCGGTGATTTCCCATATCAATCTGACCATAAAATCGGGAGAAAAGCTGGCGCTGATCGGTTTAAATGGAGCGGGCAAAACCACGCTGGTCAAGCTGTTGTGCGGCTTTTATCAGCCCACAGAGGGAGAAATTCTGGTCAATGGACTTCCTCTGGAAAAAATCGAGAGGAGACAGTATTACAGTCTGCTGTCTGTGCTTTTTCAGGACTATACCATCCTGCCGGGAACAGTGGAGGAAAATATCGCTTCCACTTATCATCCGGATACAGCGCGGATGGAGACGGCGCTTTCCGAATCGGATTTCGGGACGGTTCTGTCAAAGCTTTCTCAAAAGGAGAAGAGCCTTCTGGTGAAGGAAGTGTATGATGAGGCGGTGGATTTTTCCGGCGGGGAAAAGCAGCGGCTTTTGCTGGCGCGGGCATTGTATAAGGATGCAAAGCTGCTAATTTTGGATGAGCCCACGGCGGCTTTGGACCCTATCGCTGAGAATGAGATTTATTTAAAATACGGTGAGCTGGGGGAAGGAAAAACTTCGGTTTTTATTTCCCATCGGCTGTCCAGCACGCGGTTCTGCGATCGGATTATTTTGCTGGAAAACGGGCGGATCGCGGAGGAGGGAACCCACGAGAGCCTGATGGAAGCGGGCGGCAGGTACGCGGAGCTGTTTGAGATGCAGAGCAGATATTATCGGGAGCAGGCGAGGGAAGAGGAACGCCGCAGGATGATGGGGGATGCAGTATTTTCGTCTGGAGAAAGCATTGAAAAAAGATAATGTCAAAGTGAGCAGGGGAATCTGATAAGTGGATAAAAATCTGTGATAGAGCCTGTAAAGTCGAAAAGAGGAAAAATCAGTGAAAAAGAAGGAAAACGCGGCTTCATGCCGTATTGAAAAAGAAAATCCGACAGAAACAAAGGGGCAGGCGAAAAATGAATCTGATCTGGTTGTATTGCAGAAATTATTTTCTCTGTACGCAAAACACAACCGATCCACCATCGTGTACTGTGTTCTGGCTACGTTTTTTGATGGGACGAAGTCTTATCTGCCGGTGATGATGTCCGGTGTTTTAGTGGATTACCTGGTGAGGGGCGCGGCGGTGGAGGAACTGTTAAAGACATTGCTTCTCTGGCTGGCAGTGATTTTTGCCGTGAATATGATGTCCAATTTCATGCGGCAGCAGTTCAACGCCCGGATCGAGAATGTCATGGAGCGGCAGAATCTGGATATGAACGAGGCCAGCATGTTCATGGATTATGAGCTGTTGGAGAGCGCCGCCTTTCAGGAAAAGAAACGCAGGCAGGAGCAGATCACGACCCATTGGGGAGGTATATACTGGATGCTGATCTGGCCTCTGGATAATGTCCTGCAGGGCCTGTTCGGGACGATTGCCGCGGTATGCGTTCTGGCTCCCATGTTTTTCACGGCAGGAAAAACGGGGTCATGGGAATTCTGGCTTTTGTCTCTGGGCATTGTGGCGGTGGTGGCGGTTTATATCCGGAAAATGTATGTCTGGCTTTTGAAACTCAACCGGATTGAGAAGGAGGAGGAAGATGTTATCAGCCGCCTGTGCAGAAAGAGCAACTATTACCGCCACGCCATTCTGTTTGGCGCGGAGAGCGGAAAGGATCTGCGGATCTTCGGGCAGGAGAAGCTGGTGGAAGAGGGAGCCTGCGACAGGGAGGAAGAGATCGCCGCTCACTGGAGCAACATCTGCAGCGCCAATGCGGAGCAGGCGGGGAAGAGAGAGGCGTTGTCGTCGTTAGGCATCGGCGGCGTTTATCTGTATGCCGCCCTCTGTGCCTACATGGGTCTGATTTCCGTGGGAAACGTGGTGAGATACGCGGGCAGTATTCTGCAGTGCGTGAAGGATATCGCAACAATGATGGCGGGAGTGGGCAATTTAAGGAATGCTGCCCTTTTTGGCCGGGAATATCTGGACTATGTGACGGTGGAGCATCCCCTCTATCAGGGTACCATTCCGGTGGAAAAGCGGCGGGACGACCGGTTTTTAGTGGAATTTGAGCATGTCTCTTTTCAATATCCGGGCAGTGAGAACTATGTGCTGCGGGATTTAAATTTAAGCCTGGATATCGGGGAGCGCTGCGCCATTGTGGGGCGAAACGGTTCCGGCAAGACCACCTTTATCAAGCTGCTGTGCCGCCTGTATGATGTGACGGAGGGCACCATTAAGCTGAACGGAATCGATATCCGCAAATATAATTATGAGGATTACGTGCGGCTGTTTTCCGTGGTGTTTCAGGACTATCGGATATTTTCACTGAAGGCCGGAGAAAATATCGCGGCGGGGGAGGATGTGGACGAAGAACGGGTGTGGGACGCCATGACGCGGGCCGGATTGCAGGAATGCTTCAGGGAATTGCCCCAGGGGCTGGATACCTTTGTGGGGAAGGAATTTGATGAGTCTGGTGTGAATTTCTCCGGCGGCGAGCGGCAGAAGATGGCCATCGCCAGAGCCATTTATAAGGCGGGAGCCTTTGTGATCATGGATGAGCCCACCGCAGCGCTGGATCCGGTGAGTGAATGCGATGTGTACGCGGGCTTTGATAAAATGGTGGGAAGAAAGACGGCCTTTTACATTTCTCATAGGCTGGCCAGCTGCCGTTTCTGTCAGGATATTCTGGTCTTTGATGAGGGAAAAGTGGTGCAGAGAGGCAGTCACGAAGAACTGGTGGCGCAGGAGGGGCTGTACCGGGAGCTGTGGGAAGCGCAGGCGCAGTATTATACAATGTAGGC
>JAJQID010000166.1 GCA_021199405.1 Lachnospiraceae bacterium | reverse complement strand
CGCTTGACAGAATGCCGTGCATTCAATATAATATCCTTAGAAGTGGGAATTCCCACCGTGAATTATGCATATATTACAGAAGATTGAGCATTGTATCAGCAGGAGGTGCTTTATGCAGGCAATGAAAGATTATGTAGTTCATATTGACAATAAAAAGAGGGTTACCCTTCGCGGTGCCGCATACCAGTATTATAACGTCCGGGAGTATGACAATGGCTGTATTATGCTTGAGCCGCGGGAACTTGTTGCACCGGCATCCATATCGGCGAAAACACTTGCGGACATGGATAGAGCGATTGCAAACTTCAAGGCAGGTACGGTTTCAGAAGAGATTGATTTGTCTGATTTCTGATACGGCGGGGGATCTTTGAATAATCTGACTTTTCTGATTGTGATTTTTTATGGGGTGGCGGTGTGACTTATAAGATATGAATGGGGATTCCGGAAATGGAGCAGCTCTGGAACAGGCTCAGCAGGAATATCGTGCCGGAACGATCGGGAATGCCATACCGGAGGTAAAAGCGGCGGCTGATGTTGTAATTGGAAGTAATGATGAGGATGGGATTGCACAGTGGCTGGAGCCGCAAATGGGGAAGAACGGTTATGAAGAACAATGGGAAAGGTAGTTTATGGCAATCATAAACCGGAGGTCAAAATGCCATGTTTGATTTTCTTAACGACATTGAACTGCCGCAGGGTGTCCATTCCTGGACATTTATAGAGCCTGTAAACAAGGGCTATTCCTCCGAGAAAAAATACAAATTGCGTTCTGACACTGGTGAGGATTTTCTGCTGAGAATCTCTGACGCGGCATCTTACGACGCTAAGCATAAGGAATACGAAATCGTTTGCAAATACGCCCAAACCGGCATTCGGATGTCATCTCCTAAAGCCTTCGGTCGCTGTAATCAGGGACAAAATACCTATATGCTGCTTTCCTGGGTGGAGGGTGTTGATCTGGAGGAAGTACTGCCCACATTTTCCAGACAGGAACAATACCAGATGGGTAGACAGGCTGGTATGATTTTAAAGAGAATTCATAACATTTCACTTGAAGAGGCTGACCGTCCTGTCAAAACAAAAGAGAATCATAAAATGATGCAGTTGGATAGATACCTGCATTCAACAGTACGAGTTCCAAATGACGAGGCCGCCATTTCATACATTCAGCAGAATATACACAAAATATGGAGGCAGCCACCAGTGTATATGCACGGCGACTACCATCCGGGAAATTTGATATATACGCCAGACAGTCAGATCGGTGTAATTGACTTTAACCGCTGGGAAGTTGGGGATCCGTATGAAGAGTTTTATAAGCTGGAAAGCTTTGGAATTGAGGTTAGTGTCCCATATTGCATCGGGCAGATCGATGCTTATTTTGATGACGAGGTGCCGGAGATTTTCTGGGAAACGCAGGCCGTATATGTGGCTCACGCCTCCCTGTATTCCATTAAGTGGGCGGAGAAATTCGGTGCAGAGGCAATTGATGGTATGGTAAAAAGGTGGAATGCCTCGTATGAAAACTATGAAGGATTTACGAGGATTGTTCCAAAGTGGTATGAATCGGCATCCCGTGTTCGTAAGGCGCCTTTTTCCGTGTTCGAAGACTGATTTACAGGTATTCTGTTGCAAGGCGGTATGCATAAGACGCATACCGCTTCACAAATAAATCAAATTTGCTTCTGCCCGATTATTCATCTTGGGGAAGGACATCTTGGATATAAGATTTAACAGTGCTGTATACTTCCTCAAACGGCGGCTTATCAACATTGCCGGTAAAACGAAACTTTTCATAAGCATGTCTGAGCTCATCCGGCCGATGAAGGAAGCCGTCGAAACTGTCCAAAGACCGTTTGCTGCTTTCTAATGTCTGGAGAAGCTCGCCCTTTTCAAAATCTATAACCTTTGAAATGTAATACAGGTCAACCAGGTCTTTGATTCTCCTGAAAACTTTGCCGCCGGAGATGACTGAAATCTTATCGGCAAGCATTTGGGTCGGGGAGACGCCGCGGAAACGAAATCCTTCAATCTCGTATATTTGTGTTGAAGGAATGGGACGGTTGACATCTATATCCATGGAAAAATAGTAGGAACACGAGGTTATGGGGATTGCTATGACAAAAGTAAATTTTTATGATGATGCAGAGAGAAGAGGATATTTGCCAAAGAAAAATGAAATAAAATGGCTGTTTTTTGATGTGGGTTCCACCCTTGTGGATGAGAGCAGGGTTTATGAAGAACGGATGAAAAAAATTGCGCAACTGGCAAAGGTATCTTATGAATATGTCTATGAAACTGCTATGGAGTTTTATCGGGAAAATAAAAAGGGCGATTTGGAGACCATGAAGCTGCTGGGCATTGAAAGACCTGAATGGAATTCCGAGAAGGAACAGTTGTATGAGGATACAGAGGAATGTCTGAGAAAACTAAGCCGGTGCTATAAGGTTGGAGTGATTGCAAACCAGTCCATGGGAACAGCGGGAAGATTGGAAAAATTCGGCATTCTCAAATACATGAATCTGGTCATAGCTTCTGCGGAAGAAGGAGCTGCAAAACCGGATAAAAGGATATTTGAAATCGCTTTGGAAAGAAGCGGCTGCAGCCCTGAACAGGCAGTTATGGTTGGAGACCGCATTGATAATGATATTGTACCGGCGAAACGGATGGGAATGAAAACAGTGTGGCTGAAACAGGGCTTTGGAAGTTTCTGGAAAATTACGGATAGAGTGAACAGGCAGACTTGGAAATAAATCATTTATCGGAGTTATTAGAATATTTTTGATACTTTAAATGGAGCAGGCATGTATGGAAAATTTGGTTGTAAGATATGCAAAAAGAGAGGAACTGGAGGCTGTAAATGAAATCCGCAAACAGGTCAATGAGGTACATGTTAAGGGACGCCCGGATATATTTCGCGAGGATGGATGGCCGTTCATAGAGCCATTTATATATACAAGATTCGATGAGGAAAACAGTGAGGTGATTGCTGCCGCTATTGAGGATGAAATTGTTGGCTTTGCTGTAGTTCAGTATATAGCAAAGCCGGAAACCCCTTTTAATAAGGAGCGAAAATATTGCCATATAGAGGAGTTTGGGGTAGACGAAAACCACAGGCGAAAAGGCATTGCTGCTGCCATGATCGACTTTATTAAAGAGGCTGCCCGAAAACGCGGCTTTAAAAGAATAGAACTGGATATGTGGGAATTTAATGACGGTGCACTGGCTTTTTATGAAAGAGCAGGCTTAAAGACTTTCAGAAGATTAATGGAATGTGATGTGGAGGCAAAGGAGACCAGCGAATAAGATAAATCAGAGGCGAATCTCAAAAATATTTTAAAGACAGAAGGTGAAAAGGGACAATGATGAATGCACATAATTTCAGCACCCCGGTGGATTTAAAAAATGTAAAGGTGACGGACGCATTCTGGCACAGGGAGCAGGAAATAGTCAGAACCGAGGTGCTTCCTTATCAGTGGGAGGCTTTAAACGACAGGGTGGAAGGTGCAGCGCCCTCTTTTTGCATGCATAATTTCCAGGCGGCGGGCCGCCTGATGAAAAGGAAACGGGAGCAGGGCGTTCATTTCAAGGCGCCGGCATATACCTTCCGGGGCTTTGAGACCTTGCCGGAGGATGGGAAAGTGGATTCGGATCAGTTTTATGGCTTTGTCTTTCAGGATACGGATTTTTCCAAATGGATTGAGGCTGTGGCGTATTCACTCTGCAATCATCCGGATCCTGAGCTGGAGAAAACAGCGGATGAGGCCATTGATATTGTCTGCGCGGCGCAGGAGGAAAATGGATATCTGGACACCTATTATATTCTCAATGGGATGGACAGGGCGTTCACCAATTTAAAGGACCATCATGAGCTGTACTGCCTTGGTCATCTGGTGGAGGGTGCAGTGGCATATGCGCAGGCAACGGGAAAGGAGAAGCTTTTAAAGGCGGCCTGTCGTTACGCGGATTATTGCGTGGAATATTTCGGGCCAGGGGAGGGACAGTGCAAGGGCTATCCCGGTCATGAGATTGCGGAGATGGCGTTGGCAAGGCTTTATGAGGTCACCGGGGAGCGGAAGTATCTGGAGTTGAGCTCCTTTTTTCTGGAGCAGAGGGGAAAACAGCCGTATTATTTTGATGAGGAGAGCCGAAGAAAAGCAGAGTATGAGGGAAAGCAGTGGAGGCCGGATGAGAACCCGGACAGATACGCCTATTATCAGGCCCATCTGCCGGTGAGAGAACAGACAGAGGCGGTGGGACATGCGGTACGGGCGGTTTATCTGTACAGCGGGATGGCAGATGTGGCCAGACTTACCCGGGACGAAGGCCTGTATCAGGCCTGTGAGAGGCTCTGGGACAGCATTGTTTCCGAGAAATTATATGTGACAGGCGGCATTGGCGGCACCGCCCATGGGGAAGCGTTTTCCTATCCCTTTGATCTGCCCAATGACCAGGCATATTCGGAGACCTGCGCGGCCGTTGGCCTGGCCTTCTTTGCCCGCAGGATGCTGGAGATTTTCGCAAAGAGCCAGTATGCGGATGTGATGGAGCGGGCACTGTACAATACGGTGTTGGCCGGGATGGCGCTGGACGGCAAAAGCTTTTTTTATGTGAATCCGCTGGAGGTAGTGCCCGAAGCCTGTCAGAAGGATCGACGCCTTGCGCATGTGCAGCCGACCCGTCAGAAGTGGTTTGGCTGCGCCTGCTGCCCGCCCAACATTGCGCGGCTTGTCAGTTCGGTGCAGGCATATGCGTATACAGTGTCGGAAAAAGTGCTGTACACGCATCTGTATATGGGAAGCGAGCTGGCGGTTTCATCCGGCGAAAAGGATTTAAGACTGAGAACGGAGACTGATATGCCATGGGGTGGGCATTTTCGGATGGAAATTGGTATGGCTGCGGAATGTGACACGCAGCAAAACGGCACGGGTGACGAAAAAGCCGACAGCGCAGCAGCAGACGATGATAAGTGCAAAGGTTTCTACACGTTTGCCTTCCGGCTTCCGGGCTGGAGTGAAAAAACACAGGTTCGGGTTTGCAGGGGCGGGGAGTGTTACGTGTTGGAGATTAATGGAGATACAATGTATCAACTGATAGTAGAGGGTGACAAGGGGCTGGCTGCAAAAGAACATTCTTCGGCTGAGGCTTTCCAAACAGCGGAGAAGAAGGAATATTCTCCGATTGTGTGCTTCATAAAAGCGGAAGTAAAAGATGGGTATCTGTATCTGAGTGGGGACTGGCGTGACGGCGACTGTGTGACACTGGATTTTACAATGGAAACGCATATGGTGACGGCCAATCCGCGGGTCAGGGAGGATGTGGGCAAGGTCGCTTTCATCCGCGGACCGCTGACCTACTGTATGGAGGAAGCGGACAACGGAGCAAATCTGCATTTGTATCGCGCGGACCTGAACAGGATTGGAACGCACTGTCAGGGCATCAAAACCAGGATGACGGAAATCCAGGGTCACAAAATATCAGTTTTAGAAGTCCCGGGACTGCGCATGAAGGAGTACTGTGGAACAGAAAATTTATCGGCAGAGAAGCAGCCGTTGTACAGAGATTATCAGCCGCCGGCTGAGGAAAGGGTTTCCATGACCTTGATCCCATACTATGCCTGGGCCAATCGGGGAGAGGGAGAAATGTCGGTCTGGGTGAGAGTGAAAAAGGCGCAATAATATGCGCCTTTTTCACAGCTTTATGGAAAAGTGAACCTGTTCACAGGAAAGAGCAGATGATGCTGGCGCAGTTTTCGTAGCCCAATGTGCCACTGTTCAACAGGATATCATAATTCTTTCGGTCTCCCCATTCTTTGTCGGTGAACATATTGTAATGGCGGGCGCGCTCCTTGTCGGAACGGGCAATTTCGCTTCGCGCGGTTGCCTCCGGCATTTCATATACCTTCACACTGTGTTCAATGCGTTTTTCCATATCCGAATAGATAAAGACGCGAAGGACATCGTTTCGGTCTCTGAGGATGTAGTCCGCGCACCTGCCTACAATAACACAGCTTCCGGAATTCGCGTAATTTTTAATGATTTCCTGCTGAGCACAAAAAACCTGTGTGCTCAAAGGAAGCGGTTGCCCGCTGGCTTCCTCCAGCATACCATAGCCATAGCTGGTTCCCATGGCCAGGTTATAAAGAAGGCTGTTGGTGATTTTCTGATCTGACTTTTCAATGTATTCCGCCGGAACCCCGGACAGCTTGGCAGCTTCGTCGATCAATTCTCTGTCATAATAAGGAATATTTTTACGTTCTGCTACCAGCTTCCCTATCGTGCGCCCTCCGCTGCCCAGCTCCCGGCTGATCGTGATAATGTTTTTCATGTGATATCTCCTTTCCGGCTGTTGTCTGCCGTCATCTCATCTCTTTCCCGGTACAGCGTTTTGCAGAGCGACAGCCTGTTTCATGGTAATAATAACATCAGGCTCTGACAAGTGGATCTGTCAGCCTGATCGGATTGTTTTTTCTTTTATACTACCATCGAACAGGTTTGGTTACAACAACAACGGGAACCGAAATGTCGCATTGAATTCTGAAATTTTGATGAAAATCATTTTATAAATGTCTTGGTTTTTCATGCCTTTCATAGGGTGTGTCCTTTACATTTTCCAGCTTTGCCTGACGGCGGTTTTTCACCTCCTCGCTCATGGGCTGGATCTCTCCGGCCTTTGTCAGGGAAGCTTTTGTCAGCATCGGCCCCACAAGCTCATAGATCAGAATGGCAAAAAGGGTGATGTTGCGGATCAGTTCCCCCTGCTCACCCAGCTGCTGTGCAGTGACACACATGCCCAGCGCGACGCCTGCCTGCGGCAGAAGCGTAATGCCCAGGTATTTACAGATGGTATCACTGCAGTGCGTCGCTTTGGCGGAAACAAAAGCGCCGATGTATTTGCCGGCGGACCGGGTCAGGATATATACGAGGCCAATCAGCACGATGGTACCGTCCAGAAAAACATCCAGTTCCAGCTGTGCGCCGGAAATGACAAAGAAGGCCGCGAAGAGCGGGTTGGTCCAGCTGTCTGTTCTTGCCATGATTTCGTGCGACAGCGGGCAGAGATTACAGAAAACGGTGCCCAGCATCATGCATACCAGCAATGAAGAGAAGCTGATGGTGACGGGACCAACGTCGAACTCGAGCATGGACAGAGCCGTTGTCAGAAGGACGAAGGTAATCGACAGCGTCAGGCGGTTGGAATTGGAGTTAAACAGCTTTTCCAGCTGCGTGAGCAGCCACCCCATCAGCGCACCGAGTGCCAGGGACAGAACGATTTCCAGCAGCGGATTGATGATAATGGAAATCAGGTTGTAGGAACCGGTCACCATTGCCTGCGCAATACCGAAGCTGACTGCGAATACCACCAGACCTACCGCATCGTCCAGGGCAACAATCGGCAGCAGAAGATCCACCAGCGGACCCTTCGCCTTATACTGGCGCACCACCATCAGGGTGGCTGCCGGCGCGGTGGCCGTGGCGATGGCGCCGAGGGTGATCGCCTGCGCTGCAGTCAGCTTCCCGTTGGTTGCCACGGAGACAAGCAGAAGCGCAATATCAACCAGAAGGGTTGCCATAAGAGCCTGTGTAATCCCGATGACAGTTGCCTGTTTCCCGGTCTTTTTCAACTGGCTCAGGCGGAATTCATTGCCTATGGCAAACGCAATAAAGCCGAGGGCCACGTCAGAGATCAGATCCAGATCGCTGACGCTGTCCATGGAAACAAAGCCCAGTCCCTCTATTCCCAGGCGCCCCAGGCAGTAGGGGCCGACCAAAACACCGGCGATCAGATAAGCAGTGACGGACGGTAATTTCAGAGGCTTTAAAACACGGGTCATCAAAAGGCCCGCAAATGCAGCAACTGAAAGAGATAATAAAGTATAAACCATAGTATTTTCACCTCCTGAATCTCATTTCCTTTTTTTACCTGTTATTTTTGTCGTTTATCCATTACCCATCATCTCCGGCAGGTACCAGCTGTCGAACATTTTCCTGATGATATCGAGCAGGTCCTCGTCTGACAGAGCGTTCTGACTTTGCAGATTGGTGGTAATTGCGTAAAAGATCCCGAAAAAATAGATATCCCGGATGACTCTTTTCTTTGGTGTGTCGTTCTCCTTCCGATACAGAGTGTCGGTTACGTTTTCAGAGATTCTCCTTAAGAAATGTGCGCGATTCTCCTCGGACAGAAGAACGGATATCCGGTTCTTATTCTCATGGAAGCACTGAATGAGTGTCCTGAAAAACTGACTCTCGTTGAGTTGGCCTCCCGCGTTCTGTTTTTCGATTGTTTTACGTGTGTTTTCCAGAAATTGATTCTCACTGTATTCGATCAGGGCATATACGTCTTCAAAATAGCGGTAAAAGGTCGTGCGGTTGTATCCGGCCAGGTCTGTGATTTCGTGGATGGTAATCTGGCTGATTTTCTTTTTCCCTGCGAGCTGAAAGAAGGCCGACACAAAGGCCTCCCGTGTCGCGTCAGTTACTTTTGGGTGCTTATTCATTGCGTTTTCCTCCTTGTTTTAGTGATGGACAGCTGTGACCGGATCCAGTCTTTCTTTTCTAGTACAGCGTTTTCGAAATAACCGGACATTTCTGCTGGTCTGTTTTCCTGATAGCACAGGTCAAAAATCCTCAGCGTAGCCCGCTACGCCTACGTTTTTTGACCTGCACTCTCAGAAAAACATCCTGCGCATAAAGTCCAGTTATTTACGAAACGCTGTACTAGATATGATCCGGTTTCCAGGAACGTAGTCTACAACAGTTGTCGCAAAAAAACAAGAGGCAGATTTTAAAAATGCGACAAATGTCGAAAATTGTGGCTTGATGATTGAAAGTTCTGGTGATACCATACGTTTTGCAACAGATGTTGTGCAAAAGAGGAGGAAGAATTATGAAACTGACAGAAAAAGCAAAAACAAGTGTAACGGAAACTGTGGTGAAGCAGGCGCTCGGATATGGCTGTATTGCCGGAGGAAGGTATTATCTTCACATCAACGCGAAGGGCGATGTGGAGCCGTGTGTATT